>NZ_JACJEM010000116.1:0-1533 GCF_014164085.1 Pseudoalteromonas sp. SG45-5
TTTACCGTGGGTGAATAATATCTATTAGATCACAGCGAACGGATGGGTTCAAGGTTAAAAAGCAATCAATTTAAAATAGTAGAATACGTTCCTAAAAAGAGTAATTCTACAGCCTCAACGCCGCACTAAGCGGACTAAAACAGTGGGTTAAAATGTGTAGCGAAGCGAAACGTAACCCACTGTTTTAGTTCCGTTTAAGTGCCTTGTTAGGCTTTTTTATTGAGACGTCTTTCTTTGAGGTTATCTCTAATAGTACTGAACATTTCACGTTTTGATTGGTTAGCCCAAGATTCTAAAGAAGAATCAAATGTCATGAAGTAATCAGTTAAGCCACCATTGACTATTTTAAACTGTTTAAAATGTGCTTCAAACCCTTCCGGAACAGATGATATAAAAGGATCATAGATTTCTACAGTTCTTGACTCATCACTGAGCCACTCTACGAGAGCTTCATTTATATGTGAATCGCCGAAGCTATAGCCTATAACAGTTAAGGAACTTGTATTTATTAATTGCTTCTTGAAAAATGATAATAATGAAATAGGGATTATCTGGTCAAATTTACCTTGAAATTTATGTGCCCCAGACAATAAAGATCTTCTTAAAAATTGTAACTCGCCCAATGAATCATGAACATATAATTCATTAATTGCTCTTATACCATCACGTTGAGCAATCTCAATATTTCGGCTCTCTACTTTTCTTATTTCGGCGTAGTTTGACCCCACATATTTTGCATCACCGTAAACTTTTAAAAATAAACCTTTATCTTCAGCTGCAAATACATCAAGTGAACCATGCAATTTAATTAAATTTATTCCGTTCTCTCTTTCTTTAAATAGATCGAGATTTCCAGCTTCTAATTCATCTGATGTTATAACCTTAAAATTTGCGACGTTACTGTAATTACTATTACGCTTATAAAATCCATCTTTATATGGAATTTTGTAGTAATCCAATATTTCTTCAAAAACAATATCATGATTTAACGAGAAAATATTAAACAAATTTTCTTTATCAATTAAGGCTTTAATTCCATAGTAATCTTTAATTCTTTCAGACAGCAACTTCAACGTATTTGATTGTTCTTCAAGTAACAATAGCTGAATACATTCAATTAGTTGTATAATTATTCCATGTGTTCTTTGGTTATTGCTTCTGTCATTTAGCTTTCTTTTTTCAAGCAAACCAACTACTTGTTCATAATGTAGTTCTTCATTACCTAAAGTTTCAATAAAGTATTTTTTTAACTCTTCGTCTTTATCAAAGTTAAAAAGCTTTGTTTCTAAACGCTTTAATACATTTTCTCTAAGAGTTTGTGAAAACTCCCACACTAAAGGCATTCCTACCTCATAAGAAGCTCCAGCACCTAGAAATAATCCTTTCATTTATTAGTAACCTCCATGAAGCCTAACACTTTAGTATTTATGCAACACGCGGTTTGTGTTGCATAATCGCTTGTTGGACTGAGGCGCTACCTGCTCGGTATATCAGAGTTGGTGTTGTTTATGCTATGGGAATTTGCTTTTTAGA
>NZ_JACJEM010000117.1:0-1521 GCF_014164085.1 Pseudoalteromonas sp. SG45-5
AGCTTTTCTATATTATGAACAAGGCAATACAATTGCCATTGCGCATTCACTTTCGCTTGCCCCCGTAAGGTCAATTTATTCATGCCTTTGTTCACTGTAATGTTCCCGAACACTGGCTCTATACAGCCTAATCGCTTACTGTATTGTCGTCGACCTATGGGGCTGTCTATTTTGACCTTCATTTTGTCGATGTAGCTCAGCTTTTTACGTGATTCATTATTTATAAACTGAACTTGTCGGCCTCTTTCTATCGGTGGTTTTCGCATGCATTGCTGCTGTAGCGGGCACGTTTTACAGTCTTTTAAGTAACCGCAGAATCGCGTGTATTGCTGATTGTGACTTTTTACATTTATACCGCTTCGCCACATGGCATTGCCTGCGGGGCAGCGGCATGTTTGGGTTGCTTCATCATAATGAAAATCGTCTGAGGTAAATAATCGTGGCTTGCCTTTACTGCGTTTTAGTCGGCGTTTTTCTTGCTCTGTTTCATACGTTTCACTTTCTTTAAACAGCGGGTTTCGTTTTCTAAATTGGTTATCCGCAATGTAGGTATCGAACCCACTTTTCGCCATATATTCAAGGTTCACTTCGCTGTTAAACCCACTGTCTGCGGTGAATTTAATCGTGTGCTCGTCTTTGGGTTTGTCAGTGTTTAATTTATCGAGCTGTTGTTTTAATTGCTTAACAGCTGGCTGTAGAGTTTGTTGCTCACCCACTGAGCCCCACGCTTGTGCTTGCAGGATGATTTGGTGTTTATCGTCATTAATCGCGATGCCGTTGTAGCCTTGAATTGTCCCTTTTGACGTGGTCATTTTCGCACTATCTGGATCAGTGATATTACTTTTAACAGGCTTGCCTTTACTGCCTATTTTTTCTTTGTGAGTGGCTAAGAACTCGGTAATTTTACCTGCACTTTTATCTAGCTTTTCTTTTTGTTTTAAATCCTGAGTTATCAATTCTTCGCCCAGCCCATCTTGTGATTGGTGGCGTTCAATAATACGTTTGCTTGCGCGTTCTAGTTTTGCTTTTTTGCGACCTAACTCATCGAATGTGCCACTCCATTCTTTACTCGCATTGGACTTTAATTTACACCCATCAATGGCAAACATGTTGCGGCCTATCAAGTCTTCCTCATCACATATCATCAGCACTTGCGTAAAAAGCGGCTCAATCTGTTCATGCATTTTAGCAACGAAGCCTGCTATTGATGTGTAATGCGGCTGGATATCTCCCGACACACTCATAAATAAAATATTATGCTCGCAAGCCTTTGCAATCCGACGGCTACTGATCAAACCATGTGCATAGCCCAGTAAAATAATCTTTAGCATTACCGAAGGTGGATACGCCGCCGCGCCCGTTTTGTCATTGTTGTACCACGCGTCAAATCCCGATAAATCGAGTTTATTTTCGACAATATAACAAAGGGCATACTCAAAAGTGCCAGGCAGAATTTGCTCAGCGAAATTGATAGGAATGAATTTATTTTGACAGGATAAGTCAGGCTTGTAGTTAGCCATA
>NZ_JACJEM010000118.1:0-1424 GCF_014164085.1 Pseudoalteromonas sp. SG45-5
CAACCAAACTTACTTGACGCTTTCTTGCGATTGCCATAAGACACCCTGCTTGTTTTTTGCACTGAACAAAGCCTAGTACTTAGTTCGCCAAACTGCAAAAATTAGGGTGGGTGTCACTGTTAGTTGGTTGGTTGGTTGGTTAAAATAAGCGACGAAGGAGCAAAAACCAACTGTTATTTGTCCTTTTAAGTGACTTGTTATACATGTATTACTCAAATGGGTGCTCATCGAATTGTTTTGCTGTATCTCCAATTTTCAACCAATTTGGCTTTTCTGAAATAAATTCATGAAATTTATTTTCTAGCCCTACATCTTCATCTAAACAGTTTGCCGTAATTGGAAATGAATCACTTTCAGATAGAACTTCACCTAGTGCTGAACCACAAACAGAACAAAAACAGCGATCGTACTTGTAAGGTTCTACTGCTTTATATGTAGTTATTTTATCAAGGCCTTCAGTTACCTGAAAAGATTCTGACTTCACAAAAGCTATAGCACTTGCGCCGATTTTTCGGCACCTGGTGCAATGGCACATTCCCATCATGCTAGGTTTTTCAGTTAATTCAAATTTAACAGCCCCACAACAGCAACTTCCTTTAATCAATGTTATTCCCCTTATTGATAATTAAATACTGAAAACATTAAACACTAAAGAACTGTATAAAACAACAGTTATATATCTATAAAAATGTATAAATTAAATATGGAGGTAGGTTTACATGTATAACGCCGTCGTCAACTGCCGGAGGCTACTGGCGCCTTTTGTGCGGGTTTATGCACAAAAGGTGACAGTAGTCGGAGGTCAGATTGCACGACCTTGTTATACATTTTTAATTTCTAGCCATGTGTGTAGTTCGAAGGGCACATTTTGACCAAACTCATCATCCCAGAAAATATCATTACAGCCAGACCATTTGACTTCAATCTTGCCATTTTTTATTTGTCCAAACGTTAATATGTTATTGACTGTTTCTGCATGCCCAAATACATAAAGAATACCTATCTCTGGATGCTTATATGTTGGATCGTTACTATCAGACCAGTTAAGACTACTACCTTGTAATTCATCCCATGAAGAAACCTTAATAACGAGACCTTGGTGGCAAATATTAGGTTCCCAGCAGGTATCTTCAAACTCTCTTTCTTCTGTATCTACCTCAATAAAGCAGTTGAGAGTTCCATTTTTTATAGTCCCTTGAATATACGCATCGCTGACTTTAAATTCTCTTTCATTAAGCCTAAGCATATTTAAATTCCCTTTGTATAACGAGCCTGTAGATTAACTCGTTTTTTTATTTGTTTTTATTGATAAACTAACCATAGCTGAGTTCCTATTTTGGTTCAATCGATTACTGTATTTTATGCAGAATATAAAGTGGGAGTTTGGTGTTGTTTTAATTGACGTTTTGGAAGGTATTACGGAT
>NZ_JACJEM010000119.1:0-1408 GCF_014164085.1 Pseudoalteromonas sp. SG45-5
TTTACCGTGGGTGAATAATATCTATTAGATCACAGCGAACGGATGGGTTCAAGGTTAAAAAGCAATCAATTTAAAATAGTAGAATACGTTCCTAAAAAGAGTAATTCTACAGCCTCAACGCCGCAATAAGCGGACTAAAGCAGTGGGTTAAAATGTGTAGCGAAGCGAAACGTAACCCACTGTTTTAGTTCCGTTTAATTGCCTTGTTATACATTCTTAAACAAAGTTGTAATCATCCATAACTGTTGTGTCTTTATATGCTTTTTCAAAGAAAAAATCTGTTCCTTTAGTCTTATTATCAGGAATTTGATAAGACACGTTAAATTTTAAATCTTTCATTAATTCTACTATGTGAATTCTTGCTAATTCCGTTACAGGCATACCATTCACTCTTTCACTGTAATCTAGGCTCCAAGTATTCAGGAAATTAACAAGCCAATTAGTCGTTTTAATAAACATAGGATACTTAACAAATCTCTCGATTTGGTATCTTCCATCTTTACTTTCGACATACTCAACTGGATCCATATTGAATATTGCGTCAATAATTGATGACTCAATAACTGAATATTCTTTTAGATTATTAAGATCTCTTCCAATTAAAACCTTATCTATAACACCATATTCTTTATGATTGGCACCAACTGTATCAGGATCATCTGAAAAAAATGTTTTTCTGTAGAATTCGCCATTAATTAGAAATGTGTAATCACTTAATATATGTGATAAATCATTTTTAATAGCATCTTCAAGAGAGATATTATTTTTCTTTTTCCCACCAAAACTAGTTAAACAGTTATGCGTCCAATAACCAATTTTTTCCCAATATATTGCTATTAGTAATCCGCTACCATAATCGCGTGCATAATTTTTTAAAGTGTTAATTTGCTTAGGTATTAATTTACATGTGATTTTTTCTCCCTTAATGGATTTTACATCCACTAATACGGGGAAATTTAATTTTTGTGAGTTTTCAACTAAAAGTGAATAGTCTGGAACTTGAAAATCTGTTTTATGTCTTTTTTCTTGTTGTTGATCTAAACCATTAATACTTTTAACCCAAGGAAGAGACCCAAAAACCATTTTGTAATTGTCTTCAACCGACAACCCTTTTGTGATCCTTTCAAAATTATCCCTATATTTGGGGTCTTCTATTTGACTTAATAGCTCCTTAAACATTACATCGCTTACATCGAAATTCTGTTTTAGCGAATGTATTAATTGAGCTTTTTCCATATTACTCATTGATAAGTTCCTATTTAATATATAACTGGAAGTGATGGAATGTATAACGAGCCTGTAGATTAACTCGTTTTTTTATTTATTTTTATTGATAAACTAACCATAGCTGAGTTCCTATTTTGGTTCAATCGATTACTGTATTTTATGCAGAATATAAAGTGGGAGT
>NZ_JACJEM010000011.1:0-95467 GCF_014164085.1 Pseudoalteromonas sp. SG45-5
TAATGCCAAACAGGCGCTGCCCAAAGGGTTCTTCCTAGGGGCTATTTACTCTTTGTTGCTCGGTTTTTACTTAGCCCACTAGGTTACAAATCTCGCGCCGCGATTAAATAGCCCCTAGTTTGAACGAATTTTAATCCGCAAAGATCAACAGACCCTAGTACAAAAAGTGTTAAATATACAATACAGCAGGTGTTAAAGCTGCATCAAAATATGCTCTATTTGATAATCAGTTGTATAAATAAACTATTAATATAAAGGTCGTAATAATGAAAGGTGCAGGTGGAAGCTCTGGTGGTATTGGGCATTTTTTTATTGGTCTAATTATGATGTGCGGTGGCTTTTATATGCTGCTAAACGCAATTTCGGTGACCTCTAATTTTGGGCTTAGTTCGCGTATTTACAGTGTTAGTGCTTTAGGTGGCTTTGGCGTTACTGGCGGTATGGTAATGATCCCGTTTATTTTTGGAGTAGGGTTAATTTTTTATAATTCTAAAAATATTTTAGGGTGGTTACTATCCTTTGGCTCGTTAAGCGCATTAATATTTGGCGTAATATCGAGTGTTCGATTTAGTATGTGTACTATGACCTCGTTCGATTTGATTGTTATTATAGTTTTAGCGTTTGGTGGCTTAGGGCTCTTTTTACGCTCGCTCAAATCTATTGATACTTAGGGCGTGTTGATCTTTGTAGATTGAAATTTTTCAATCTAGAGGGATTTAATCGCGGCCCGAGATAGATTTATTATCCAGAGTTCAGGTTAAATAGTAAGTGCTTATGGCTAAACAGGCCAAGCAAATTGCCTAAATGAGATGTTAAATCTTGGACGGGTTGCTTTATGCGCACTCGCTAGAGCGTGTTGGTAGTTATCTTGAAATCCTTGGCCCATGATAAGGAGTGAGCCATCTTCTAGCGTGAGACTATGCTGCTCTTGAGTGTTACTTTGGCTGCGGATTAAAAATTCGCGCTCTGCACCTAAACTTATTGACGCAATAATATCTGTAGGGCCAAACGCGGGTAGATCACTATGAAAGCTTAAGCTTTCTTCTCCGTCTGGGTAATAAAGGCACACCGCCACACTAAATTCGACACCCGTAAGATCAGTTATTTGCTGTTGTAATTGGCCTAAAAGAGGGAACCAAGCACTGTGACGACCATGATATGAAGGAAAAAGCTGGGATTGTTCTAATTTCGGGTCTAAAAAAATCATTCGCCAAGGGAAAATACGTATTTTACTGCCATCAGGCATTTGCATAAATTCAGGCTCATTCAGATTACAATGTGATATTAACCACTCATATATGGCAGTACTTTGTGAGCGAGGCATAAACTGTGAATGGTAAGACGCATCGCAACTTAGTGGCAGCTTCATTTATTAATTCCTTTCATGGTAATACTTATTCTAATCTGAGCCTAGTCGCTTTTAGCTCATTAAACGCAATATTTGCTCTAAAATTAATAATACAGCCCACCAACTGGCGGGCTGTTTGTCTATCACTTAATTTAAGTTATTGAATGATAGAGAGTAATGCTGGGTTTGTAACTAGATTACGCACGCCATGAGCATGATCTTCGTTAAAGGTGTTACTTTCACACCATTTGCTAATGCTGTTTATATCTACTTTAGCCACTTTTGGTTTAACTGACCATGTTACTTGAAAAGGAGAGCCAGTTTCGTTGTAACTAGGGCCAGTAGTTGAGCCGCTATAAACAACAGGTTCACCCGTATTTGTAGGTGTAGCAATCGCTTGATAGTAACCATTAACAGATGACACAGTACTTATTTCAGTAAAATCAAGTGCGTTAGCATCGTTTACTAATACGTATACTTGCGCTTCAACACGTAGTTGCGGATTTTTAATCGAATCACTCAAACAACTACCCAGTGTAGGGCCAGGTTTAACTATTGCTGATGTATGAACGTTATGCACTTCAATAGTATCGCCAACTGAAAGTGCACCGTGGATACTTGGACAAATCTGTGCTTTTATAGATTTACTCTCGTTTTTAGTTAAAACACCTGAATACAAATAACCACTTTGAAACCCTTTTCCGTCGCCATTACCAGCATATTTACTAAATTCCCCACCGGCATGCTCTGCGTTTTTATGAAAATGGATATTACATAAGTTCATCTGTGATGAGGCAGGGGATGGCGAAAAAACGACGATGTTTTCGCCAGTAAGGTTATCAATATTACGTGGTGACTGCGGTCCAAAACCTTTGTTTTCTGTATTTTTAGCAAGTGCTGCGCGCTGCATTTTTAGGACATTGTCACTCACGCTTTCATGGTTAGCCTTAGCAACGGTATTAAAAGAAAGGAGGGTTAGTGCAGCAGAAATTAAGCTTATTTTTACTTTTAGTGTCATTTAGTTAGTGCCTGTAAAGTTATTTACTACGTGATCATTTAATTAGCAGATCTAATTTCTTGTAAAATAAGAACTATTTAATAGATAAATCGTATTTTAAAACGAGGGCGTCGATATAGCGAGTGCGCAATGTACTTTGCTTTTCATGATCGGCGCCATGACTTAATACGCGGTTTAAAAGCTTCATAGCAGGGTGTAACTGAGTACGTTCGTCCTGATCTAAACTTGCTTTACTACGCAGTTCAGTAATATCGTCAACAACGAGCCTACCAATATCAACCGATACTATTTCGTCAATTAGTCCGTTTTGGGTAAGTACGCCGTACTTGCTGCACAAAAACTGTTGCCACACTTGTTGTAAATGCTCGTCTATTTCGCAGCCAAATAATTCTTCGCTAAACTTGAACCCTTGTTGAGCTAGTTTTGTTAAGCTGGCGGTGTATTGTTGTGCAAAGTAATTAAAAGCATGACTCGATGACTCTATTTTTTGTTTTAGTAAGCCTTGCCCCCAATTTACACAACCTCGGGGGTAGTAATCGTCATACTCTTCGCATTCATACAAACCTGAATATGAGCTACAACTCAGCTGACTTTTAATGCAATAGCTTGGTTTGGGGAAAACGCTGCACTCTTGCCACGCTAAAAGCATGTCTGCATCTATATTTAATGCTTGGCATAGTTCATCGGTATTATAAAAATGAGTTGCTAAGTAGTCAGATAAACGCATAAAGCCTCTGGTATTGTTAAAAATAAAAAGCACTGTTTATATATACAGTTATTCATTTTGTATTACCAAACTCAATAACACAAGAGATTTTATAATTAAATGTAGGCTTACACCTCCAAAAATATCGGCAAGTATGTTACAAATAGCGCAAGTTTTATAAATAATGAATTTTTATGCGCACCCTAGAGCAAATTAAACAAGCAAGCCTTATTACAGCGATTAAAACGCCATACTTAGCAGATGGTGAAATAGACCTAGTAAAATACGATGAACTCGTTGAAATACAAATTGCAGCGGGCGTTGATGGGATTGTAGTAGGTGGTACAACAGGCGAAGGCCAGTTAATGAACTGGGAAGAGCATTTAATGCTTATAGCGCACAGTGCAAACAAGTACGGTGACAAACTGGTTATTGTTGGTAATACCGGTAGTAACAACACGCGTGAAGCGATTAAAGCAACAAAATATGGCTTTGCCAGCGGTATGGATGCGGCACTGCAAATTAACCCATATTACGGTCGCACGTCTATTGCGGGTGTTAAAGAGCACTTTAAGCGTGTGCTTGATATTGGTCCAGCCTTTATTTACAACGTGGCAGGGCGCACAGGGCAAGATTTAACGCCAGACATAATAGAACCACTTGCTAAGCACGAGTATTTTATTGGTGTTAAAGAATGTGGTGGTAATGAGCGTATTGCCCATTATGAGCAACAAGGTATAGCATGTTGGTCGGGTAACGATGACGAAAGCCACGATGCACGCCACATTCACAAAGCGCACGGTGTTATATCGGTTACATCTAACCTTATTCCTGGCTTGTTCCGTGAGTTAATGGATACAAAAAATGATACGTTAAATGCTTCGCTACAACCATTAATGAACTGGTTGTTCTGCGAGCCAAACCCAATAGCAATCAATACCGCGTTGATGATGACAGGGGCTGTAAAACCCGTATTTAGATTACCGTATTTACCGCTTAGCGATGAGCAACAAAAAATCGGTTTACCATTAATAAATCAACTTAACGAAAGTGATGTAGTAGGCGGCAAAGCTGACTTTATAGATATAAAAAATATTGCTCTACTTTCTTAGTAATATGAGCCAGCACTGAATAATTATTAGTTGCTGGCTTTTATTTGATGATTATTTACTTTTATTGCTAATGTCGGTAAAATTCCCGCCCTTGTAATTAATAAAATACCCCTATCTGTGAAATTTGTTGTTGAAAAACTCGCTATATGGATAAAGCCGGAACAGCGACAAATAAAAAAAAGTACTTGGTTTGACTCCTCAGTATTCGATTTAAGTTGGGTGCCTGCGATGCAGCGACGCCGAATGACTCCTTTTATCAAAATGACGCTCAATACCGCTTACCAAGTTAGCGCTAAGGGGAATTACGTTAATTTACCGAGTGTTTTTTCGTCTCGTCATGGGGACTTTCATAAAACAGCGAATTTACTGGTTGATATAGTTAATAATCAGCCTTTGTCACCAACCGGTTTTGGATTAAGTGTGCACAATGCGGCGTCAGGGCTTTTTAGCATAATACAAGGCAATACAAGTGCCTCAACATCCGTTGCTGCGGGGACAGAAAGCTTTATTTATGCATTAATTGATGGCTATGCTCGACTTATTGATTGTGAACAGCAAAAAATATTAATCGTGCATACGGACGAGATGCTGCCTGAAATTTATAGCCAATACGCAGATGAAGAACAAATAGCACATTCAATTGCATTAGTAATTCGTGCAGCAAATGAGGGTGAAGCACATTTTAGTTTGCAAAAAATACTTAATACACACAAAAATAACAATAAGTTACCATTAAGTATTCAATGTGCAAGAGCTTTGCATGAGCACAATAGTGCGTTACTTGTTCATAGCGCCCTTAAACACGATTGGCAGCTTACTTACCATGCTTAACAGTGCATTGAGAGCCTGTGGACTCGCATGGCGGGTAATTGCTACTGCGTTTTGCTTTTCAATATTTGGGCTCGGGGGGTTAGCACTTGCCTGTGTGGTTTTTCCTGCTCAACGTTTATTTGAAAGTGACCGCAGCAAACAAAAGTATAACGCACGCAAAACGGTACACTTTTGTTTTAAATTTTTTGTAAGTTTAATGCATGCAACAGGTGTTATTCGCTTTCATGTTAAAGATAAAGTTTTAATAGAGCGCTTAAAAGGCCAACTGATTTTGGCAAATCATCCTTCTTTAATAGATGTCGTTGTTTTAATTTCGGTAATAAAAAACGCAGATTGCGTCGTTAAAGCACATTTATTTAAAAACCCTTTCATGCGAGGTGTGATCAAAAGTGCGGGCTACATAAGCAATGACGATCCTCAAGAGCTGTTAAGAGAATGCGAGCAAAGCTTAAAAAAAGGCAATAACTTAATTGTATTTCCTGAAGGAACACGTACAGAGTCCCAAAAAGCATTAAAGTTTAAACGTGGTGCAGCAAATATTGCGATTAGGTGTAATGCACCTATCACTGCTTTTTTGATACATATGAAACCAAGTACCTTAACGAAAGGGACACCTTGGTACAAGGTTGCATCACTTCAGGCACATTTTTCTATGGCGCTTGCGAGCAAACCGTTTAATCGTACTGCTTACGACAACGATTCGCCAGCAATGCAATCGCGTCAATTGACTAAAGATTTACAACATTACTTTACACAAGAGTTAAATTACATATGAGCGAATTAAAAGAACAAATAAAACAACTGATCATTTCAAGCCTTGATCTTGAAGATATGACCACCGCTGATATTAAGGATGATGACGCTTTATTTGTAGATGGTTTAGGTTTAGACAGTATTGACGCGTTAGAGCTTGGCCTTGCAATAAAAAAGCAGTTTGATGTGAAAATAGATGCAAACTCAGAGCAAACTAAAGCACACTTTGCGTCAGTTAATTCTTTAGCTGAATTTATCGAACAAACTCGTTCTTAATTTATACAATGTAGGAAAGAAAATGAAAACCGCTGCTGAAATTTATGATGTATTACACGGCATTTTAGAAAACGAATTTGAAATAGACCCACAAGATATTAGCTTAGAGGCTAACCTATATCAAGATCTTGATTTAGACAGCATTGATGCGGTCGATTTAGTTGTTAAATTAAGAGAAATCACAGGCAAAAAAATTGAGCCGGATGCATTTAAACAAGTGCGTACAGTGCAAGACATAGTGACTGAAATAGAAAAGTTGGTTAACTAATACTATGCAAAAGGCAGTGCTAACAACGTTAATCATGATTTGCCTCGCGTGCTACCCTTTGATTGTGTATGTAGGTCTTACGCGCTTTAATAGTCATATTATTACGATAGTACTGCTGTTTTTACTTGGTTTAAGACTTTGGTTTAGCAGAGCCTTGTTTGATAAAATGCCGTGGTTAAAGCCTGCTACATTATTAGCAGTCATTACAATTTTGATTTCTAAAACAGTGGGCAGTGACCTAGGGCTGCGCTTATATCCTGTAATCATTAATGTAGTTATGTTAATTGTGTTTGCCTACTCCTTGTATAAAGGGCCCTCAATTATCGAAACTTTTGCGCGAATTACTGAGCCAGCACTTGATGAAAATGGTGTTATTTACACAAAAAAAGTAACGCTACTTTGGTGCCTTTTTTTTGTAGTAAACGGCGGCATTGCTTTATACACCAGTATTTTTAGTAGTCTAGAAACATGGGCGTTTTATAATGGTTTTGCTGCGTATTTAGCGATGGGAACGTTATTTGCCATAGAGTGGCTAGTAAGGCAAAGAGTAAAAAGGAATCCCGGTGTTTAATGTTTTTCAAAGTAGTGGTTTAAGAGCATGTTTTAACCACACCGATAATGAAATTTCAGAACGTCAATTTGTTAATGATGTAAATGAGGTTTTTGCCAAACTCTCCACTCTAAAGCGCGCTTCATCCGTTGTTTTGTATAGTACGGATACTTACACGTTTGCGGTGTCTTTATTTGCATTATCACTAAGTGAGTGTACCGTCATTTTACCGCCTAATGGGCAACCCGCAACGTTAAACGCCTTACTAAAACAAACCCCTTATTTTATTGGTGATTCTGAGATAGTAACTAACCTTGAAGCTGACTTTTTAGATATTAGCACTTTGAGCAAACAATCTGATTTTGTATCTGTTGAGAAACTAAAATGGCCAGAAGAAGGCACGATCGTTTTTTATACTTCCGGATCATCGGGTAAAGCTAAGCCAATTGTAAAAACGTGGCAGGTAATTAATAAAGAATTAAACACACTCATCAATAGCTATACGCTTATCGATGAGCCGGTATTTATAGCGAGCGTATCACATCAACATATATACGGTTTACTGTTTAGATTGTTGTGGCCCCTGAGTACGGGGCATGTTGTTAATACCGAATTACTGCATTACCCAGAGCACATAGCAACAAAGTTAAAGTCGTTTAAAAAAGTGGTACTTGTTTCAAGCCCTGCACAATTAAAACGTTTGTGTATTGACAATGTGCTGGTGGATGAAAAAGCGCATTTACAATGGATTTTTTCATCAGGTGGGCCATTACTCGATGAAGATGCAGTATCACTATATAAGCAATTAAATAAGCCTGTTACACAAGTTTTTGGTAGTACAGAAACCGGCGGAATAGCATATCGACAAGTTACTTCACTCGATAAAGTTAGCTTTTGGCAGCCATTTCCGGGTATTCAAGTAAGGGCGCAAAACGATCAGCGCCTGGTATTGAGCTCGCCATTGGTGCACGATAAAAATTATCCTTTGGACGATAGAGGAGAAGTATTTCAAAATGGCCAATTTAGATTACTAGGCCGGTTTGACCGGATTATAAAATTAGAAGAAAAGCGATTAAGCCTAGATGAGCTAGAGCAACACTTATGTACAAGTGAATGGGTCAGTGAAGCTAAAGTGATTGCTTTACCTGGTGAACGGTTAATTGTAGGCGCTATTATTGTACTCACTCAAAAGGGGCAGATGTTTTTTAATAGTGATGGGAAATTAGCAACTAATAATCTACTCAAAGCGCATGCTTTGGTGCGTTTTGAACGTATTTGTACTCCCAAAAAATGGCGCTTTGTAGAGCAGTTACCTTATAACTCACAAGCTAAATTAAACTTAAAAGTGCTGGAGTGTCTTTTTGAAAAAGTTGATTAAAACGCAGCCTGATTTACTTACTTATGAAAAAACAGATAATAGTTACACGCTCAGTTTATTAGTCCCCCATGATTTAGATTATTTCAAAGGACACTTTACGGATGGCCCAATACTCGCAGGTGTTGTGCAATTAGACTGGGCGGTAGCCGCAATTTGTAAATATTATAATGTTCAGCAGGCAGTTAAAAATGTTGAAGTATTAAAGTTTCAGGTGGTGATTACCCCAGGTATAAAAATCGAGTTATTACTTCAGCAAAAAGCTGAGAATAAATACACCTTTTCGTATCATTCAGCTAAAGGTCAACACGCCTCTGGGCGTATTATTTTTGATAGCCTGATAAATGAATAGTTTTTGTATAGTTATTCCAAATTATAATCACATTACGGTTATTGATGATGTACTGAGCCAATTGTCGCAACTTAACGTGCCAATTATTATGGTTGATGACGCAAGCAACGCCGAAGCTAAAAATGTGTTCAGTCACCTTAATACAAAATACGCGCAGTTGAGTGTGGTTACCCACGACGATAACCAAGGCAAAGGCGGCGCGGTACAAACAGGCTTAAAGCATGCGCATAAACAAGGTCTTTCGCATGCGATACAGGTTGATGCAGATGGGCAACATGATTTAGCTGATATTAAAAAACTAATGGCACTTTCAAACGCTCAGCCTGAAGCACTTATAAGCTGTTGCCCAATATATGATGATTCAGTGCCTAAACACCGCTATTTAGCACGTTACTTAACGCATGTATGGATATGGATTGAAACGTTAAGTTTTACAATCGTCGATTCGATGTGTGGCTTTAGAGTGTATCCGCTTGAGCAAAGTACAAAATTAATTGAAGAGGTAGCACTTGGCAAACGCATGGATTTTGATCCCGAGATTTTAGTGCGTTTATATTGGCGCAATGTGCCTTTTGTATTTTTACCTAGCCAAGTAATTTACCCCGAAAACGGGCTTTCTCATTTTCAGCCATTACACGATAACGTGCGTATTTCGTGGTTACACACTCGCTTGTTTTTTGGCATGTTGATTCGCTCTCCTGTGTTAATTTGGCATAAATTAAAGAGACATTATGGCCGCTAAACATTGGTCTAAAATGCAAGAGCGTGGTAACTTTTTGGGTATTCAAATACTGTTATTTGCTCATAAGTTACTGGGTCGTAAAGGGCTGTGGGTTATTTTGTTTCCTGTGGTGTTTTATCTTTTTTTAACAGGAAAAGTAGCACGTACAGCATCTAAAGCGTTTTTAGCGCAAGTTAATGTTTACCACGGCTGCAAACAACCTGTTACGTTTAAAATGCAATTAATGCACTTTTGTAGCTTTGCCGATAGCGCATTAGATAAAATTGATGCTTGGCTTGGGCTAATAACCCAACGTGATATTAAATACACTAATGAGCATTTATTTGCTGAATTAGATGAGCAAGACCAAGGGGCTATTTTTATAGGCTCACATCTGGGCAACTTAGAAGTGTGCAGGGCACTGAGTCAGCATCGCAGCGGTAAAAAAATAAATGTATTGGTGTTTACTCATCACGCTGTTGAATTTAATAAAATGCTTAAAAAGATTAACCCAGATGTGTCGGTTAACTTAATACAAGTGACTGATATGGGGCCTGACTTAGCTATTTTACTAAAAGAAAAAGTAGGGCAGGGTGAAATAATCGTTATTGTTGGCGACAGAACAAGCACAACAACGGCTTCTCGGTCGGTACAGGTGCCATTTTTAGGTAAGAATGCTCCATTTTCACAGGGGCCTTTTATATTAGCCGCGCTGCTTGATTGCCCCGTTTACTTTTTGTTTTGCTTAAAAGATAAAAAAAGCAAAAAGTATCAAGTGATATTTGAACATTACAGCCAATCATTAAAAATGCCTCGGCGAGAGCGACAGCAGGCGCTCACACTTGTTATTACTGACTATGCACAGCGTTTGAGTTATTACGCAGCTTTATACCCTTATCAGTGGTTTAATTTTTACGATTTTTGGAAAAATGATCAGCAGGTAGTGCGCGATCAATCAATGGAGAATAAGTGTGACTGAGCAAAATATACAGCTTTTTGGCAATCAGCGATTATCAATTGAAGATATTGTTCGAGTTGCCTTTAATGAAACACAAGTGCAATTAAATAGCTGTGAAACTTTTAGCGTTAAAATTAATAGCGCTTTGCATTTTTTAGACACACTGTTAAAAGAAGATGGCGTAATTTATGGCGTTACAACTGGTTATGGTGACTCTGTAACGGTGGCTGTACCGCTTGATTTAGTTGATGAATTGCCTCTGCATTTAACGCGCTTTCACGGCTGTGGACTTGGGGATGTATTTAATAAAGTACAAGGGCGCGCAATTTTAGCGACCCGTTTAACGTCACTTTCACAAGGCTACTCTGGTATTAGCTGGGAAATGCTACACCTACTTAAAGATTATTTGAATAACGATATCGTTCCCGTGATCCCACAAGAAGGGTCAGTAGGTGCCAGCGGTGACTTAACGCCGTTATCGTATGTGGCAGGTGCGATGGTAGGCGAGCGTGATGTGTTTTATAAAGACCAAGTACGTAAAAGTGCCGAGGTTATGAAAGAAGTTGGCTTAGAACCACTTACTCTAAGGCCAAAAGAAGGTCTTGCCGTTATGAATGGCACAGCGGTAATGACTGCATTAGCGTGTTTAGCATTTGATAGGGCCAATTACTTAGCTAAATTGGCGAGCCGTATTACGGCATTATCAAGCTTAGCGCTTAAAGGAAATAGCCACCATTTTGATGAGATATTATTTTCAGTTAAGCCACATCTAGGACAGCAACAAATTGCGCGTTGGATCAGAGGTGATTTAAACCATCATGATCACCCTCGTAATGCAGATAGGCTTCAAGATAGGTATTCAATCCGCTGTGCACCGCATGTTATTGGTGTGCTGCAAGACAGCCTGCCGTTTTTTAGACATATGATAGAAAACGAGCTTAACTCTGCAAACGATAATCCAATTATTGATGGCCAAGGTGAGCATGTATTACACGGCGGGCATTTTTACGGTGGCCACATTGCAATGGCAATGGATAGCATGAAAACAGCCGTTGCAAACCTTGCTGATTTAGCAGACAGACAAATCGCTTCTTTGGTTGATACTAAGTACAACAATGGGCTACCTTCAAATCTATCGGATAGTGCACCAGAGCGCCGTTATATTAATCATGGTTTTAAAGCGGTTCAAATTGGCTGTAGTGCTTACACAGCAGAGGCATTAAAACTAACCATGCCGGCCAGCGTTTTCTCTCGCTCTACTGAGTGCCATAATCAAGATAAAGTGAGTATGGGCACTATTGCGTCTCGCGATTGTTTACGTATTTTACAACTCACGGAGCAAGTATTAGCAAGTACGTTATTAGCGAGTATTCAAGGTGTTAGATTACGTATAAAACAAGGCGATCTTGAGTTTTCGACTTTAACGCAAGATATGCAAAACATGTATACCGATATAACGGATTACTTTGAAAACCTCACTGAGGATAGACCAATGGAAGCCGTGCTAAGGCAAACAATAGGGTATATTCAAGCCAAGCGTTGGGCGTTGTATGAATAGTAAAGGTGCATTATTAACGCATGTGGTAGAAATTGAAATTCCGTTTCATGATTGCGATCCTATGAACGTGGTATGGCATGGTAATTACCCACGTTATTTAGAAGTGGCGCGTTGTGAGTTGCTGCGTTTATTTGACTATGACTATTTACAAATGCATGAGTCGGGTTATGCGTGGCCTATTGTTGATATGCAGATTAAGTATGTTGCTTCGGCTGTATTTACGCAAAAAATTAAAGTCGCCGCTTATTTAAAAGAATACGAAAATAGACTGAGAATTGACTACGTTATTACTGATGCGTTAACCAATAAACGTATAACTAAAGCGTCAACGACGCAAGTTGCAGTTGAATTAAGCTCTAAAGAAATGCAATTTGAATCACCCGCAATTTTATTTGATAAGTTAAAAGCGGTTTTGAATTAAGCTTTGATTTTATAGGCGATGCAAATGAATTTTTTAACATGTTTTACATTGAGTTTAGCCATTAGCTTTTTACTATTTTGTTCTGTAGTAAATGCAGCACCAATTAAAGGTGAGTTTAAGCAATATAAGCAATTTAACGGATTTGCTAAGCCTTTTATTTCGTCTGGTGTTTTTTCGTTAATTGACGAAAAGCTCATTTGGGATGTAAAAACGCCTGTTGAGAGTAAGCTCGTGATAGAAAACGGCCAAATACTTGCACAAGGTGCAAATGGTGAACTAGTACCACAACCAGGTAGCGAGCAATTTGTAGGGTTACTGAGTGACTTACTCAGCGTAAATATGAGTGCGTTGGAAACACGTTTTAATATCATTAAAACACAAGATAGTTGCACAAAATTAGCGCCAAAAGAAGCGTTATTAAAGCAGTTGTTTAGTGATTTTGTTTTATGTGAGAGTGACAAGCAAGTGAGCAGTATTACATTAAATGAGCACTCAGGAAATAACACAAAAATTGAGTTTACTTATTCCAAATAAAATTATGTTTTTAAATAATGCAGTGGTTAATTAAGGGAATAGTGCAGTGACAAAACGAATTACCGTTATTGTTGGGTGGTTTAGCAGTTTAGTTTTACTTTTTGCTGCGGCTTTTTGGCTGTCTAAACCAACGTTTAGTGCCGATATGTTTAGCTTGTTACCAAAATCACACTCTCGAATTGCCTATGCGGAAGATGTTTTTTTTCAACAAAATGCTAACCGTATTATGTTCTCGTTTGCAGGAAATAATAAAAATAAAGCATTTGATGATTTCCAAAAATGGCTTGACGATAATGCAATTAAAAGCACATTTAACTTCCCATCCGTTAACGATCTAGCGCAAACATTCTCACCTTTCAAACATGCGTTATTAAGTGATACTTACAAGCAAACATTAAGCAACAAAACAACGTTTGAACATTATTACCTTGAGCAATTAAACCAGCTAGGAAACCCTTTTGTAAGTGCTACCTTAAGCAAAGATATAAGTTTGAGCTTAGCAGCATTCATAGAAGATAACTTAAAACAAAGCCAACTGTTTACCCTTAAACGAGGCCGTTTGACTCGACGTTTAAGAGGCGTTGAACATCGTATTATTTTGGCAAATTTAGCGCCTGAAAATTTAGGCGTGAATAAGTCAATTGAGCTAGCCGAAGCTATATTAAAAAAAATAAGCGCGCTTAACGAAGCCTATCCAAATTTAACCATGACTTATTCTGGTGTGCTATTTCATACGGCTGAAAATGCTAAACAAGCAAAATACGAGATGAGCCTGTTTGGTTGCATTAGCTTATTAGCCCTTATTGCTATGGTATTTTGGGTATTTAGGCGTTTAAACAGTATTTTATTAGCAAGCTTTACCGTACTGAGTGCACTTATTGGTGGCGCTATTGCTATGGTGTTGCTGTTTAATACTATTCATTTATTAACGCTTGTTTTTGCAGTTACCTTGATTGGTATTGCCATTGATTATGCTTTTCATGGTATGACTGATTTAGCAAAAAAAGAGCATGAAAAAGGTTACAGTAAAGGGACACAATCTGCGCTTTTACTGTCTCTTATTACTACTACGCTAGGTTATTGCTGCTTGCTCGGTGCGCCACTGACGTTATTGTCTCAAGTTGGGGTGTTTGTTATTGCAGGTTTGGTCAGTGCATGGCTATTTACCGTGTTAGTTTTGCCATTATGGCAATCTACGCTCACGTTATCGCCTTCTAGCCTATTGATGAGTAAAAAACTCATCAATGTTTTTGAATATTGTAACCACCTAAAAACACCAATACTTATTACATTACTGGCCTTTATCAGTGCGTTATTTTTAATTAAACCAATTAGCTTTAATGATGATGTAAAGCTATTAAATGCAAGCTCCGATCACTTAATGCTAAACGAAAAAAAGCATTTGTTATTACTTGGACAATGGAACAGCCAAATTGTTTTTATGTTTGCAAATAGCGACGAAGCGCTTTTACAAAAACAAGAACAATTTTTAAAACGCTTAACCCAACTAAACCCAAATTTTAAACATAATAGCATTAGCCATTGGTTGCCTAGTTTACAAAGACAGGGCGATAATCAGGCTGTGTTTGAACAGGCTAAAAACAAAGGGACTTTGGATATTGCAGAGCGCATTACAGGGCAAGCACTAGAAAGCACAAAATCACCGTTAATCACTTATGAAACACTCGTCGCGAGTACATTTAAACCGTTACTACTTTCTCAAATGGTTGTTGAGCCAAGTCAATCGATAACATGGATGTCTATTTCGGGTATTTCATCTGATCAATTAATTAATGAAGTTGAAAAAAGCAAAGGTGTTTATATTTATAACAAACCTCAACAAATTAGTGCTTTATTAAGTGACTACCGCGAATATTTGCTATTAAGCTTGGTGCTCGCGGGTCTGATCAGCTGGCTGCTATTTAGCTGGCGGTTTACGATTAAGATAGCGCTTCTGCAAGTAACCATTTTATCTGTTGTGGTGTTGAGCATGCTCTGGATATGTAACGTAATTCAAGGTAGCTTGTCGTTATTTAATTTGCTCGGTGCATTACTTGTTATTGCTTTAGCAATTGATTATCTCGTTTTTTATCAAATAAATAAGTTAGAGCCCAAAAATGTACTGGCGATTAGTTTATCTGCAGCATCATCAATGTGGGTATTTGGCATGCTGAGTGCCTCTGAAACCCCTGCTATTTTTAGCTTTGGGCTGAGTGTAATGGTTGGGATCTTAGCTATTTACTTTTTATCACCGCTAAGTGTTTTAAAGCCTCAAAAGGAACTATAAATTGAATAACCTTGAGCAGTACGATGTTGTTGTTATTGGCGCGGGTCCATCAGGCGCTCTGGCTAGTAGCCTGTTAGTTCAAAAAGGTTGGCGGGTACTTGTACTTGAGCAACAGGTGTTTCCGCGTTTTTCAATTGGTGAAAGCTTATTACCGCAATGCATGGCTTACTTAGAAGAGGCAGGTTTAATCGATACATTACATGACAATGCAGCGTCTTTAGGTTTTCAATTTAAAGATGGCGCTGCTTTTCATCGGGCGGGGCAAAATACAACTATAAACTTCACCGAAAAATTCACTGATGGCCCAGGCACTACGTATCAAGTAAAAAGAGCCGACTTTGACAAGTTGTTAGCAGACAAAGCACAAGACCAAGGCGTAGAAATTCGATATCAACACACGGTGGTCGATTATAACGACGAGTTAAATGGTGCGTCGCTAGTGGTACACAATGAACAGCAGCAAGCTTATCGCGTTAATGCCCGATTTGTATTGGACGCAAGTGGCTTTGGGCGTGTATTACCAAAATTGTTAGATTTAGAGCTTCCCTCTAACTTTCCTGTTCGGAGCGCTTATTTTAGTCACTTTAAAGACAATATTAGTGATATAAACTTCGATCGTAATAAAATTTTGATTACCGTACACCCTCAACATTCTGACGTGTGGTATTGGCTTATCCCCTTTAGTGATGGTACTGCGAGTATTGGTGTTGTGGCGCAGTCGGGGCGTTTTAATGATGACGAATCTAGCCATTTGCTAAATCAATTTATAGATCAAGACCCTTATTTGAACACACTGTTAGCACAACGTGAGTTACTAACTCCTGCAAGGAATATTAAAGGCTACTCGGCAAATGTGAGTAAGTTATATGGTAAACACTTTGCTTTATTGGGTAATGCAGGAGAGTTTTTAGACCCGGTATTTTCATCAGGTGTAACAATTGCACTCAAATCTGCAAATTTAATTGCGCCACTTGTTGATTGCTATTTAAAAAACGAAGTCGTCGATTTTGACACTCACTACGCACAGCCATTACAAGCTGGAGTCGATTGTTTTAGAACATTTGTAACAGGGTGGTACGATACGCGTTTTCAGGATGTGATCTTTTATTCTGAACAAAATAACCAAGTACGAGAAATGATCAGTGCAATTTTAGCAGGCTACGCATGGGATACGAATAATCCTTTTGTTGCGCAAAGTGAACGCCGTTTAAATGTGTTGGCTCAGCTATGTCAAAATTAATTAAGTGTGCAGTGTGTATTGTATTTATATTTACTGTATTGAGTGCATGTACGAGTTTTACGGCATCTAAAGATAGAGTGTATCTATCGCCCAATATTCAATTAAATATCAATAGCGTACCAGCAAAAATGTTTGGTCAGTCTTGGCAACATGTTTTGTATATTACGAATCAACATAAACAACACACTGTGTTTGCACAACTAGGTATAAGTGAGCTTGGCACCATTAAGTTATTGTTGATGACAGTGCAAGGTTTTCCAATAATGGAGCTAGAAAAACCTTTAAATGGCCCAGTAAAAACAAGAAATATGTTGGTGGTAGAAGGGATAGACCCTCATTATATTTTGGCGGATATTGCTTTAATACATTGGCCCGTTGAGTTTTTACAAGCGCAATTAACCGGTGCGCTAATTGAACACGTTGGCTCCACTCGGCGTATATTTAATGATGACAGTACGTTGATGACTATTGCTTATAATGATAAATCAACCACATTGAATAACATTTTACATCAGTATCAAATTACATTTAAAAAGGTGGCACAGTGACATATTGGCTCAATGATTTAGGCATTGTAAGTGCTATGGGAATAGGCCAACATGCAACGACAAAGAGCTTGAATGACTATCACCCAGCAACGCCTATACTAAGCAAAAATAGAGACTTAAGCGCTGAGCACACTACGTTGTATGTTGGTCAAGTTCACTCTATTGCTTTATCAAATAAAAAGCGTATTAACACATTTATCGATTTAGCTTTGGAGCAAATCAAGCCAACGTTAAATAAACTATCCCATATTGACAAATCACGTATCGCAGTTGTAATGGGTACAAGTACCTCAAATATTCATGACGGCGAAAGAGCGCGTAAATCCCATGAAAGCACAAGGCTATGGCCTAGTGACTTTAGTTATAGCGATCAAGAATTAGCAACGCCAGCTCACTATGTCGCAGATAAAGTGGGTGCATTAGGGCCTTGTTACAGTATTTCTACAGCGTGTACCTCAAGTGCAAAAGCGCTAATTAGTGCGCGTGCGTTGTTAAATGCAGATTTAGCGGATGTGGTAATTTGTGGTGGCGCAGATAGTTTGTGTCAATTAACAATTAATGGCTTTAATTCGCTAGCCTCTTTAAGCTCTGGCCTATGTCAGCCTTTTTCTAGTGACAGAGACGGCATTAATATTGGTGAAGGAGCTGCTTTATTTATAATGACTAAAGATACGCCTATAACAAACAGTGGTATTAAGTTATTAGGCAGTGGAGAGAGCTCTGATGCGCATCATATGTCTGCACCCGATCCAAATGGGATAGGCGCCCAAGCGTCAATGCAACAAGCGCTGCAAAGTGCTCAATTAGCGCCTTGCGACATTGATTATATTAATGCTCATGGCACGGCCACTTTAAAAAATGACGAAATGGAAGCACTTGCAATTAATCGTGTGTTTGGCAACAATACGCCGCTTAGTTCTAGTAAGCATTTAACAGGGCATACTCTGGGTGCTGCGGGTGCCATTGAAGCTGGTATTTGTTGGCTATTATTAAAAGGCCGTGGTCACAATGCACTTCCATATAATGCAATTAAAAGCGGAGGTAATTTGGCTGATATAAAAATAATTAAACAAGCTTTTAAGCCAATACTCAAATACTGTTTATCAAATTCATTCGCATTTGGCGGCAATAACGCCACTTTAATATTGGGAAGTAACCTTGACTAATTACCCTATAGAGCAAGTTGTTCCTCATGATTCGCCTATGATTCTAATCGAGAGTCTTTTATCGTACAGCGAAGATGAAGCGCAATGCGGCGTTACTGTAACTGAGCATAGCCCTTTTTTTAGTCCAGTGATAAACGGCGTACCGAGTTATGTTGGTATTGAATATATGGCGCAGTCTATAGCTGCTTATGCTGGTGCGTTGGCGAATGATGGAAATAAACCTGTAAAAATTGGCTTTTTAATTGGTACACGTAAATACCAAACTTACCAACCGTTTTTCAAAAAAGGCAGTAAGCTAACAATAAATGCACATAAGCTGTATCAAGACGAGTCTGGTTTAAGTGTGTTTGAGTGCCAAATATATGAATGTGAAAGCTTACTTTGCCAAGCAAAAATTAATGTATTTCAGCCTAAAGATCCGCTGGAATTTATAAGAGAAAATCAATGAAAAAAAGAATTTTAGTAACAGGTTCAAGCCGTGGTATTGGCAAAGCAATAGCGTTAAAACTTGCAGAACAAGGATTTGATATTGCGGTGCATTGCAGATCGGGTGTCGAGCAAGCTCAAGCAACATGCGATGAAATTAATAACTTAGGTAGAACGACCAGCTTACTGCAATTTGATGTATGCGATAGAGAGCAGGCAAAGGCACAAATAGAGCAAGATATTGCTCAGCATGGCGCTTATTACGGCGTGGTGTGTAATGCAGGTATTACTAACGATATGGCGTTTCCGGCCATGCAAGGTGAAGACTGGGATTGTGTTATACGCACAGGCCTTGATGGTTTTTATAATGTGGTACATCCTACTGTAATGCCTATGGTGCAGAGCCGAAGAGGTGGGCGAATAATTACAATGTCATCGGTATCGGGCATAGCGGGTAACCGAGGGCAAGTAAATTATAGTGCAGCTAAAGCGGGTATAATTGGGGCTACTAAAGCACTTGCTTTAGAGTTAGCAAAACGCAAAATTACAGTGAATTGTGTGGCACCTGGTTTAATAGCAACGGCGATGACTGACGATCTCCCCGTTGATGAAATGATGAAAATGATTCCTCTTAAGCGTATGGGTAGCGTTAAAGAAGTTGCAGGAACCGTCGCTTTTCTGATGTCTGATGATGCCGCTTACATTACGCGCCAAGTGATTTCTGTTAATGGCGGTATGGTTTGATGAAGCGTGTTGTAGTCACAGGTATGTCAGTGGTCACTGCGCTTGGCGATAATTGGTGTGAATTTAAACAAGCCTTAATTAAAGGCGAAAATGCGGTTGTTGCTATGCCTGAATGGGATATAGCGAGTGAACTCAATACCCGTTTAGCAGCGCCAGTTAAGCACTTTGAGCGACCAAGTCACTACAAGCGTAAACAAATACGTTCAATGGGGCGAGTGTCCCTTATGTCGACTCGCGCTACTGAGTGCGCACTTGAACAAGCTGACTTACTTGAACACGAAAGCCTAACAGACGGCTCTACGGGTATAGCGTATGGCTCATCAACAGGTTCAACTGCGCCTTTACTCGCTTTTGCAAATATGATGGAAACGGGTTCGATGTCGGGTGTAACAGCAACCAGTTACATTAAAATGATGGCGCATACCGCCCCTGTAAACGTTGGTGTTTTTTTTGGTTTAAAAGGGCGCGTTATAACAACAAGTTCAGCGTGTACATCGGGCTCTCAAGGTATAGGCTATGCCTATGAAGCAATTAAATTTGGCCGACAAAAAATAATGGTGGCTGGTGGAGCTGAAGAGTTATGTATTACTGAAGCCGCCGTATTTGATACGCTTTATGCTACATCTACAAAAAATGAGACACCAAAGCTAACCCCTCGTCCCTTTGATGCAAATCGTGATGGCTTAGTAATAGGCGAAGGCGCGGGTACACTTATTTTAGAAGAATACGAACATGCAAAAGCGCGCGGAGCGACAATATTAGCAGAAGTGGTTGGTTTTGGTTGTAATTCTGACGGTGAACACGTTACGCAACCAACATCAAAAACAATGCAATTAGCGATTGAAATGGCGCTGCAAGATGCTAATTTAAAACCAGAAAAAGTTGGTTACGTTAATGCGCATGGTACATCAACAGACAAAGGCGATATTGCCGAATCACATGCGACGTTTAACGCACTTGGCAGCAAACCTATAAGTTCTTTAAAAAGTTACCTCGGGCATACATTAGGTGCATGTGGTGCTATCGAAGCATGGGCAAGCATTAATATGATGGCTGATAACTGGTTTGCCCCAACAATTAATTTAGACAACGTTGATGACGAGTGCGCTCTGCTTGATTACATAACACACCAAGGGCGCGAGATTAATACCGATTATGTCATGAGTAATAATTTTGCGTTTGGTGGTATTAACACCTCTTTAATATTTAAACGCTATAAAGCAGATTAAACGCGTTTAAATAGAAGTAATGACTAACTGTTGACGCGTTTTTGCTGTATAATTTGCGACCCTTGATAATGTGGCCGTAGGTTATACAGCATGAATTTTAAATCTTTTAGTTTCGCTCCTGAAATCATCCAGGCGTTGGACGAACTTAACTATCACACTCTTACGCCCATTCAGCGCGCAGCTATTCCTGCTGTTCGTAAAGGTAAAGACGTTTTAGCCAGTGCACAAACTGGTACCGGCAAAACTGCCGCGTTTGCTTTACCTATCATCCAAAAATTGGTTGAGTCTGAACTCAGCACAACGAATGCACCTCATGCATTAGTACTTGCGCCAACGCGTGAACTTGCAGAACAAATTGCAAATAATTTTAGAGATTTTGCAAAGCATACATCACTTAAAGTCGTTAGCTTATTTGGTGGTGTTAGCACTGCCGGCCAAGCAAATTCTTTAAAAGAAGGCGTTGATGTTGTTGTTGCAACACCGGGTCGTTTATTTGACCATATTCGTTTAGGTAACTTAAGCCTTGCAAGTGTTAAGCACCTTGTTCTTGATGAAGCTGACCGTATGCTTGATATGGGCTTTATTGAAGATATGCAAAATGTCATTAAAAGCTGTGCAGAAGAGCGCCAGATTTTACTGTTCTCTGCAACATTCCCAGCAGCAATTAAACAATTTGCATCTAAAGTATTGAAACAAGCCGAAATAGTACGTGTTGATCAAACTAACAGTACAGCAAGCACGGTTGAGCATGTTGTTTACCCTGTTGAAGAACGTCGTAAGCAAGAGCTACTTTCTGAATTGATTGGTAAGAAAAACTGGCAACAAGTGCTTGTATTCGTAAATATGAAAGAAACAGCAGACGAGCTTGTAAAAGAGCTTAACCTTGATGGTATTCCGGCAGGCGTTTGTCACGGTGATAAATCTCAAGGTAACCGTCGTCGTGCTTTACGTGAGTTTAAAGAAGGCAAAGTACGTGTATTAGTGGCTACAGAAGTCGCTGCTCGTGGTATAGATATTGATGGCTTACCTCGTGTAATTAATATTGATTTACCATGGCTTGCAGAAGATTACGTGCACCGTATTGGTCGTACAGGTCGTGCTGGTCGCCAAGGGCAAGCTATCTCATTTGTGAGCCGTGAAGAAGAAAACACCCTGTTTGAAATTGAAACGCTAATTGGTCAAAAGATTAAGCGTGTATATCTAGAAGGTTACGAAGTAAGTAATCGCGAAGTACTGATTGATAAAATTGGTAAAAAGCCAGCGCATTTACGCCGTACACGTTCTAACAAGTTATCAGGACAAGCAACCGGTGAAGCTCGTGCAGTTAACCGCTCACGTATATCAAGTATTCGTAAAAGCTTAAAAGGCGAAAAACTGTCACTTAAAAAGTCATAGTTAACGCCGTTTAGTTTAAAAAAACCTGAGTTTACTCAGGTTTTTTTGTATCTGGTGATAATACCTCATCAATAATGTGTGCGTAAGCATAAGCGGCTTGCTCGTTACCTATATTAGCGATAATAGATAAACCAACGGGTAAATTACTTACCTTGCCAACAGGAAGGGTTATGTGCGTTGTGCCTGCGATAGCAGATAACGAACTACTACTGCCATTAAAATTATCACCATTAACTAAGTCTGTTTTCCAGGCCGGTGATACTGTAGGCGCTATAACAATATCAAGCTTGTTATTTTTGTAGACATTAACAATGGCTGTCGTTGCTAAAGTACGATAGCGTTCTTTAGTCTCTTGGTATTTTTGTTTGTTATTTAAATCAATAGCCTGTGATTGAACTAGGATATCTTGCTCAAAATGGGGCATTTCTGTTTTTTTATTTTGAATATTAAAATTAATAAGTGCTTTTAGGCTTTTAACAGCCACTTGTGTTGGAGTGCTTGCGAGGTAGTGATTAATTTCGGCTTTAAAGTCGTAGAGTAAAATATAGTATTCATCAACAAATAGCGAATCTAAGTTATCAGTAATATCTACATTAATAACAGTGTGCCCAGCCTGTTTTAATGTTTGTAGCTGCTTGGCATAAAGGCGCTGCGTTTCAATTGTAAATTTATCACTTGGTAGTGCACCAATAATAAGTGACGATTTTGGTTTTACATTATCAGTTTTTAATTCAAACCCTGTAGTTGTCGCATCAAGTGAATCCTCACCTTGCAAAACAGATAAAACCAGCAGCGCATCTTTAAGTGAATGCGCCATCGGCCCTACTGAATCTTGGCTACTTGAAAGAGGCACAACGCCTGAGCGTGATACTTGGCCCATACTCGGTTTTATTGCATAAACTCCATTTACTGAGGCAGGGCACGTAATTGAACCGTCTGTTTCAGTCCCTAATGCTATAGGCGCAAAGTTAAGCGCTACCGCAACAGCAGAACCTGCGCTAGAACCACATGGGTTACGTGTTACATCGTGCGCATTATGTGTTTGTCCGCCTACGGCACTCCAGCCTGAAGATGAATAGGATGAACGAAAATTTGCCCATTCACTTAAATTAGCTTTACCTAAAATTATAGCGCCTGCATTACGTAGTTGTTTAACAACAAAAGCATCATTATTAGTAACGTTATTTTTAAGTGCTAAAGAGCCAGCGGTTGTAGGAAGCGTGCCTTTAGTCTCTATATTATCTTTAAGAAGGACAGGTATTCCATGTAATGGTCCAGCCCAAGTTCCTTTGACAGCAAGTTCATCTAACGTTTTAGCTTGAGCAAGTGCTGTAGGCTCAATGCTAATAACGGCATTGTATTGTGGATTAAGTTTATTAATTCGGTCTATATAATTTTGGGTGAGTTGCTGTGCATTAATAGAATTATTTTTATAAGCACTGTGAATTTCGTCAATAGTTTTTAGTTCTTGTGCTTTAACGTTAAAAATTGCTAATACACTAAGCAGTGAAAGAGTAAATTTTTTGATCATTATTGTGATACTCGAATTATTATTTTTTATACATTTAACACAAAAAAGCCTCACAATGTGAGGCTTTTCGATAAACTGCTTAAAAAAGAGGTTTAAGCGTTTTCTAGCATAGAGAGTGCAACGGCTTCAGCCGCTTTAATACCGTCAATACCTGCTGATAAAATACCGCCAGCGTAGCCTGCGCCTTCACCTGCAGGGTAAAGCCCTTTGGTGTTAATACTTTGGAATGTTTTGTCGCGCTTGATACTAATAGGCGACGAAGTACGTGTTTCAACACCTGTTAATAAACCATCGTTAGTTGAAAAACCACGAATTTGTTTATTAAACGCAGGTATTGCTTCGCGAAGTGCATCAATAGCGTATTGTGGAAGTACTTTACTTAAATCCGTTAATTTAATACCGGGTGTATAAGACGGTTGTACTTCACCTAAATCTGCAGATGATTTACCTTTTAAGAAATCACCAATTAACTGTGCTGGTGCATCGTAGTTACTACCACCAAGCTCATACGCTTGCTCTTCAAGTTTACGTTGTAAATCTATACCAGCAAGGGGATCACCCGGAAAATCTTGCTCTGGCGAGATACCTACAACAATAGCGCTGTTAGCGTTGCGCTCACTTCGTGAATATTGGCTCATACCGTTAGTTACAACACGGCCCTCTTCAGAGGTTGCAGCGACTACTGTGCCACCTGGACACATGCAAAAGCTATAAACTGTACGGCCATTGTCGCAGTGATGAACAAGTTTATAATCGGCAGAGCCTAAAATAGGGTTACCCGCGTTTGTACCAAAACGACATTCATCAATCATTGATTGTTTATGCTCGATTCTAAAACCGACTGAGAATGGCTTTGCTTCAACATAAATGCCTTTTTTGTGGATCATATCAAACGTGTCGCGTGCGCTGTGGCCAACCGCTAATACAACATGGCGAGTGTTTAGTTGCTCGCCATTTGAAAGTGTTAAACCTGTTACTTGCCCGTCGTCTAAGTGAATGTCATCAACACGTGTGCTAAAGCGAATTTCGCCGCCGAGTTCAATAATACGAGCGCGCATTTTTTCAATCATGGTGACAAGTTTAAATGTACCAATGTGCGGCTTACTTACGTATAAAATTTCATCAGGTGCGCCTGCTTCTACAAATTCAGTAATGACTTTACGGCCATAATGTTTTGGATCTTTTACTTGGCTGTATAACTTACCGTCTGAGAATGTACCTGCGCCACCTTCACCAAATTGTACATTTGATTCGGTATTAAGTGTACGTTTACGCCAAAAGCCGAATGTGTCTTTTGTGCGCTCGCGCACTTCTTTACCGCGCTCTAATATAATGGGATTAAAACCCATTTGAGCAAGTAATAAGCCAGCAAATAAACCACACGGACCAAAACCAATAACCACTGGGCGCTCTGTTATATTTTCGCTGGCTTGTGCGACAAATTTATAGTTTGTGTCTGGCGCTACTTTTACATGTTGATCTTTTTCAAATGCAGCGAGTAGCTCGGCTTCGTTATCAACTTCTATATCGAGTGTATAAATAAGTAAAATAGCTGATTTTTTACGTGCATCGTAACCACGTTTAAACACATTAAAGCTGTGCAATTGTTCTGGTTGGATTTTTAGTTTATTTACAATGGCTTGGCCTATTGCATTTTCGTCATGATCAAGTGGCAGCTTTATTTCGGTTAAACGTATCATTTATATCTCTTTTAGGTGTCATAGCGGGGGATTTATTTACCGCTCACAATAAGGGGATGCAGGGCACAACGGGTGTGCAAACATTAGGCGCGCATTTTACGTTAAAATAGCCTGATATGGCACTTATTTATTGTGTTTTTGGAGTGGATGGGTATGATCCACAGCTGTTGTTTAAAATCTTAGGTATTAAAATAGTATGGCGTTTGTAGTTACCGAAAATTGTATAAAATGTAAGTACACCGATTGCGTATCAGTGTGCCCAGCAGATGCATTTTTTGAAGGCCCTAATTTTTTAGCTATTAGCCCAATTGATTGTATTGATTGTGGCTTATGTGTACCTGAGTGTTCAGCTGATGCTATATACCAAGAAGATGAATTACCTGAATCCCAAAAAGAGTTTACTGAGTTAAATGCTGAGCTTGCACTTGTATGGCCGCGAATTACACAAGTAAAGCCCGCCCCTGATGATGCTGAGATGTGGAATGGGGTGGCAGATAAACTCAAACTCCTCGACACATAACGGGTAAAATAGTACGCCTTTATTATTAATTAGTTAATATTTTGCATTATAATTTTTGCAAGGTATTAACAAATGTACCTACATAAATTACAATCCAGCTTAACAGTTGCTCATCTTGAGTCAGATCAGTTTAAATGGATGTTTATGTACTATTTTATGATTATAAAAAAACAACTTTCTCTTTTCTTATTAACGCTAGCCTTATTGACTAGTGCCAACGCTTTTGCAGATAAACAGCATTTTTCTTTAGCCCGTATTGACAAAAACATTACAGTCGATGGCGTTATGGATGAACCTCACTGGAAAAATGCGACACATATTCCTCTCATTTACCAAGATGAACCCAATGAAAAAGGGGTGCCGCCAGTAAAAACGGACGCTTATATTTATGATGACGGTACTAACTTGTATGTTGCTTATATAGCGCAAGATCCTGATCCAGAACAAATACGTGCATCTTTACGTGACCGAGATACGCTTTGGCAAGATGACGTAGTCATTCTTGTTATTGACACATTTAATGATGAGCGCACGGGCTACGAGTTTCATGTCAATCCGCTTGGCGCGCAAGGTGATATCCGCATGACCGATACAGACGGGTGGAGCTCTGATACTTCATGGAATGCTATTTGGGATAGCGCTGGAGAAATTAATGAGGAAGGCTATGTTGTTGAAATGCGTATTCCTTTTAAGGCACTGCGTTTTCCTGAGAATGAAAAAGAGCTAACATGGGGCTTCTCAGTGATGAGAAATTACCAAAGGGATGTGCTATATCAGCTATCAAATATGGGCTTTGACCGCGATGTAAAATGCAGTCTTTGCCAGTTTGATAAAATAACCGGATTTAAAGAAATTGAATCAAGTAGCAATGTTCAACTTACACCCACATTAACGACGTTACGCCACGATACTAAATCTAAAGTTCCAGGTGATTGGAATAATGGCGATATTGACACCGAAGTGGGTTTAGACTTGCGTTGGGGCTTAACAAAAGATGCCGTTATAAACGCAACCATCAACCCTGATTTTTCACAAGTAGAAACAGACTCACTAGAGCTTGATGTTAATACAACATTCTCAGTTTATTATGCTGAAAAACGACCATTCTTTTTAGATGGCGCATCTTATTTTAAAAGCAGCTTATTTGAGCTTTTATACACGCGTACGATTGCAGAGCCAACGCTAGGTGCAAAGTTAACAGGGAAAACGGGCAATCATAGCTATGCACTTATGTTGGCAGATGACGACAATAGTAATATTTTACTGCCAAGTAGCCAAAGTTCTAGTGTTGCCAGTTTAAATGATAAAACGAATGCCGCCGCAGCAAGGTATCAGTTTGATATGGGCGAAAACGGCACAATTGGTATTTCAAGTACTCACAGAGAGAGTGATGATTATCATAATTCCGTTTTATCGGTAGATGGTAGTTATTGGTTTAACCAATCAGACACGTTTATGTATCAGATTGCTACAGCTGATACACGTAACTCTGATTTTTTAGTTAAAAATTATAGTTTAGCAGACACGCAATCTGATCAAGCTTACTCATTAGCACTCACGCGTGATAAACGTGATTATAAATTATTTACATCGTATGAAAATATTGGAGACGATTACCGAACTGATTTAGGTTACCAAGAGAAGGTCGACTACGAAAAAATTGTTTTTGGTGGCGGACAGACGTGGTACCGAGATGAAAGTGACTTAGTAACGTCTTGGTCATATGAAGCGGACTGGGATAAAACATGGGCGCAAAATGGTGATTTACTTGAAGAAGAGCATGAAGGTTTTTTAAGCTTTAAAGGCCAAAAACAGTCTACTTTTGAAATTGGCTTTGTACACCGCTATGAAAATTATAACAATAGTTTCTACAATCAAAACATTGGTTATATTTACACCATGTTTAAACCCAACAAAGATTTAAGGGTTTCGTTATATGCTGAGTATGCAAGCCGCATTGATTACGCAAATGAACAACTTGGTGATGTACTCAATACGCAAACTCAAGTGGTATGGGATATTAACGATCATTGGCAACTTGATGTAAAACATAAATATAGTCAGTTAGATAACCCACAAAATGAGCGTGTATTTACTGCTAACTTAATTGATTTTAGGCTTTATTATAAATTTAGTATGCGTTCAATGCTTAAGTTAATTTTACAATTTGAAGATATTGATAAAAATAAAGATGCTTATTTTTATCAAGTCAGTAAAACGAATAAGGATTACGGGAGCCAACTTGTTTACTCGTATAAAATTAACGCACAAACGTTATTCTATTTAGGTTACTCAGACAAAGGTTATCAAGACGATAAACTCAATAGTGTAGAGCGAGATAAGCGTACATTTTTCACAAAAGTGAGCTACGCGTGGCAGTTGTAATAATGTGTGTGCATTTACGTGCATAAATTAACGCTAAACATCTCGGGGCTTTAAACAATGGTTTATAGCCCGAACTTAAAGCACTTAATCAGGCAATAACGTAGCATAAATACCAAACATGCGCTGCTATGGGGAGTTTACTCTTTGCTGCCTACATGGATGTCATAGGTAGGTATGGATGTCATAGGTAGGTACTTGAGAAAAACTTTAAGTAAAGCCTTAAAAATTTGGCTCTACCCCATACTGAAATACTTCTGTTTTTCGATCGCGTTTGGGGTGCGTACTAGCTGCATTTTCTCTCAGAAAATCAAATGCTCCATTAACTGCATTTAATAATCCTTTCCTATGCTTTCTAATAATCGCTGTTAATATGTTAATCCACAAAACTCTCGTTGTTTTTGCTACTGTCATTGTAGACATTTCAGTTTTGAATATCTTTTCAATACAGCTAGTTAAGAATACTTTAAGCGTGGTTACTATCTAAACGACATAAAAAAAGCCTCATAAAGAGGCTTTTTTAGTAATTTTTGAGTTACAAATCAAATGTGCGTGAAATTGCTAAAACAATACGCTCATCTGCATAATCGTAATCTAAGCTTGTGTTTTCAGCCGCTACTTCAATACCAAATCCTTCATAGCTTGTTTGATAAGCTAGGCGATAATGGTTGTAAGATTTCTTCTGCTTTGCAGGATCCCATAAGAATTTATCGCCATCAAGTGCATTTGAAATATCAAAGCTTGCACGTATTGCATGATTTGGCGCTATTTCAAACGTGTGCGCAATCATAGAGATTACATGGCCTGTATCGTAACCAAAGTAGTCCCAGCTGTACCAAAAGTTAAGTTCTGTTTGGCCATATTCACTGGCATAACCAAATTTAGTGAATGCCTCAGCGTAGTTACCGTCACTGTTATTACCTTGGTAAGTGTAATAAGCAATACCGTAGTCAACACTAAATTGCTCATTAAGTTGCACGTACTTGCCTACGTAAGCATCAAGCTCGAAATCAGTGTCATCACCAAAATCTACATTTGAAGCCCACACACCAGCGTAGACGCCGCTATCAAAAGCATAATCTAAGCTACCTTGAATCGCTGGATCGTTGTCTGTTTGTGTTACACCATTAAAGGTGTAGTCAGACGCTGCTGTGATTGTTGTTGACCAATCAGCTGCCGCAGTTGTTGATAAAAGTGCAAATGGCACTGCTACTACAAGTTGTTTTAGTTTGTTATTCATCATTAATCCCTAGTGTACTGTGTCTATTTTTTTGTAATCTATTTTGTTTGCTTTTGGTGAACTGTCTATATCTGTTACTGTTTTGAATTTACTGTACCCAATAAATGCAGCGCAGATAAAGAATAAACCTATAACGAGTGCACCGACCCATTGAATTTGTAGAAATTCTAATTTGAACAATAGTGTAAGTAACGACAAAGCGACAATATTTCCAAGTATATATTTCATTTTACCAAAACGTTTCACGGTAAAGTTTAGGTTATCCGTATATAAACGCACTAACGAATCGAGTGAGTTAATAACAAATACGATACCTACAAATACCATTGCAAAGTTTTTAATCCCTTGAGTTGGAATACCTGCTTCGTGGTAGTGATAAAGTACGCTAAACCAAATTGCGATTGGAATTGAAGGGAAAATTAACATTGCCCCTAATACTTGGTAGGTTTTAAGCCCGCCGACAAAGCGTGATGTAAATTGACCAATCATTATACTCCACGCAAACCACCAGAATAGATAGAATTCATGGTAATCATTTAGCGGTAACACAAATTGATTGATATTAGCAAAGTAAGTACCAATTGAGCCTAAGTTATTTGTAAATGCAGACATTTCGCTGTCGCCAATTACAAATGCGCCAACCCACATAAAACCAATGAGTGCTAAGAATAACCAAGTGGTAGCAATACTTAAAATACGCACATATTTAATGTCGGTACTTGAATACACTGCAAAACATATTGCTGCAAATACAATAAAGTAAAACTCAGTGACTACGCTGGTGCCATCACCTAACTCAGGTAAGTACCAAGGTAGATTGGTCAATAATAAATAAGCGGTAAATGCACACGTACCAATAATTACAACATTATTGATAAATTTAACCCAAGGAATTTCGAAAAATTTAACTTTAGGTTCTATTACACAGAAATAAAAGCACGTAAGAAAGTAAAATCCCCAGATCAAGAATCCCCAATAGCCAAATTCTATAGCAAGCGGGTTTGCAAACGCGTATTCTGGGCTTGCTTTTATGTCTGCATAACCTGCAAACTCAGTTAAAGGAAACATAATAAGGCCAACATCAAGGCCAGAAGTAAATAGTATTGCTATAAATGTGAAGGTTCTTACTGGTGTTACACCTACTACGCGAACATTACCCCATTTAATTAAAATAGTGATAATGGCAAGTAAGGTAAAAATGATGCCTGCATTAAGCCAAATAGTCATTGTTACCCTCCAAAGATGAATAAAAATAATTCATAAGCACTCCGTATTTTATTGTTTTGTTCTTGCATAAACACAACGTAACCTATTTACATCGTGTGCCACTGCAAGGCACGCATTGATTTAGCCCGACGAGGCTAAATCAAGCACATGGCTAAAGTTAGAACTGTGTACTACGTTGTGTTTCTTGCCAATTTGTTGTTATGGCAACATTTACATCCGATTTTGTTAATGGTTTGTTCCCTAAAATTATATCTGCCGCTTTTTCGGCAACCATAATGGTTGGTGCATTCAAGTTTCCGTTAGGGACGGTTGGGAATATAGATGAGTCAACAACGCGTAATCCTTCAATACCATGTACTTGCGTATTTGAGTTAACCACGGCCATATCATCTTCACCCATTTTGCATGAGCAAGAAGGGTGGTAGGCACTTTCTACAGCTTGGCGTACAAAGGCATCTATTTCTTCATCTGTTTGAATATGTTTACCAGGTTGAATTTCTTCATCGCGGTATTCATCAAAGGCTGTTTGTTCGATTATGTCGCGTGTTAAGCGAACGCACGCTCTGAAGCCTTCAATATCGTCTTGGTGTTCAAGGTAATTGAATAAAATCGTTGGTGGTTGCTCAGGGTTCGCTGAAGCAATAGTGACACTACCGCGACTTTTTGGTTTGTTATGGCCAACATGTACCTGAAAACCATGACCAGCAAATGCACTTCGTCCATCGTAACGCATAGCCGCTGGTAAAAAGTGATACTGAATATCTGGCCATTCAACACCTGGTTTTGAGCGAATAAACGCACACGATTCAAAATGATTCGTTGCACCTAAACCCGAACGTGTTAATAACCAGCGCGCACCAATCAACCCTTTTGAAACAATGCCTAGTTTGCCGTTAAGCGTGATAGGTTGCTTACATTTGTATTGAAAGTAAAATTCGAGATGATCTTGTAAGTTTTGACCTACACCTGGTAGATGATGTTTTACTTCAACGCCTACTTTTTCAAGCGCTTGCGTATCACCAATACCAGAGAGTTGTAAAATATGTGGAGAGCCAATTGGGCCTGCACTTAGTACAACATCTTTTGCAGCATGCGCGGTTTTAACGTCACCATTTACTTTGTATTCAATGCCTGTGGCTTTTTTACCATCTAAAATTACGCGTTGTGCCAGTGCACCTGTAATAATCGTTAAATTACTACGCGATTTAACAGGGTCTAAATACTCACGAGACGCAGAGCTGCGCACGCCGTCTTTTACGGTCATGTGCATTGGGCCAAAACCCTCTTGCTGCGACGCGTTGTAGTCATCGGTTGAAGCATAGCCAGCTTGCACGCCTGCTGTTATAAACGTACGGTAAAGCGGGTTTTTCATTTCGTTGCCGTTATTAACGCCAAGCGGGCCTTTGCCACCACGGTAAGTATTTTCACCAAGGTAAAAGCTTTCTGCTTTTTGAAAATACGGCAAACACGATTGATAATCCCAACCCTCAGCACCGTGTTGTTGCCATTCGTCAAAATCTTTTGCGTGGCCACGTACATAGACCATGCCATTTATAGATGACGAGCCGCCTAGTACTTTGCCTCGTGGACAATGCATTTCACGGTTATCTAAATGAGGCTCTGGTTGTGTATGAAACTGCCATGCGTATTTGTCACTATTCATAGGAATAGATAACGCGGTTGGCATTTTTATAAAAATGCTTTTATCACTGCCACCGGTTTCAAGTAACAAAACACGGTTACTTGAATCTTCAGATAAGCGATTTGCTAAAACACAACCCGCCGAGCCTGCGCCAACAATAATATAGTCGTAATGATTACTCATAGTAGGGCGCCTTAAAATGGACTTTCTATGTCGGCCATACCAACATAAATAGATTTGGTTTGCGTGTATTGATCAAGCGTTTGAATACCATTCTCGCGGCCAATACCCGATTGCTTATAACCGCCAACGGGCATCTCAGCAGGTGAGTTACCGTATGCATTAATCCAACAAATACCAGCTTGTAGTTGATGAATAACGCGGTGCGCACGTTTAATATCGCTAGTAAATACGCCTGCGGCTAAGCCTAGGTGTGTACCGTTAGCGCGTGCAATCACATCGTCTTCGTCGTCAAAAACAAGCACGCTCATTACAGGGCCAAATATCTCTTCTTTAACGATTGTCATATCATCGTTGCAATCAATAAACACGGTTGGTGCTACAAAGTATCCATTAGGTGCTGATTTAGGTGAAAGCGTTGTACCACCGGTTAGTAGCGTTGCACCTTCTTCAATACCTTTATTAACGTAGCTCATTACTAGTTCTTGGTGCTTTTTAGAAATAAGTGCGCCAAAGTTTGTATTTAAATCTTGTGGGTCGCCAGCAATAATGTTTTTCTCAGTACGCGCTTTAAGCTCATCAATAAACTGCTGATAGATATTTTTATGAACGTAAATACGTGTACAGTTAGTACAAATTTCGCCTTGCGTATAAAAGTTACCTAACATAGCAGCGCTAACCGCTTGCTCAATGTTGGCATCATCAAATACTAGTAGTGGAGATTTACCACCAAGTTCCATCGTGACATCTTTTAACGTACCGGCAGCACTTGCCACTACCTTTTTGCCTGTACCCACTTCACCCGTAAACGATACTTTATCAATCTCGTTGTGCTGCGTCAGCCACTGGCCTACGTCGCCCGCGCCTTGAACAACATTAAACACACCCGCTGGTACGCCTGCTTCAACAAATACTTCTGCAAGTTTAAGTGCGCCAAGAGGTGTTTCTTCAGATGGTTTGAATATAAATGCATTACCCGCTGCAAGAGCAGGGCCCGACTTCCAACATGCAATTTGTAGTGGGTAGTTCCATGCACCAATACCCGCACAGATACCTAGCGGCTCTTTACGTGTGTAGTAAAAGTCATTACCAACCATTTGCTGTTGGCCAACTTGTGCTGGCGCCAAGCCTGCAAAGTATTCAATTACATCAGCGCCAGTTTCAATATCAACACAATTTGCTTCTTGCATTGGTTTACCTGTGTCGAGTACTTCGACTAGTGCTAGTTCATCGTTGCGCTCGCGTAAAATAGCCACTGCTTTTAATAAAATACGGCTACGCTCGATTGGCGACATTGCTGACCACTGGGCAAAACCTTGCTTTGCACTAGCAATAGCTGCGTTTTGAATAAATTCATCGGCAATTTCTACTGCGTAAATAACCTCGCCTGTTGCTGGGTTTGTTACATCAAATGTTTTGCCGTTCTGGTTTGCAAGGAAATGGCCGTTAATAAAATTTTGATAGACAGGTGTAGTCACGCTAGGCTCCATATTGCTTGATAAGTGAAAGTACGTAGCTTTTTGCTAACTTTTCACTGTGTTTAAACTGATTATTGTCTGACTTACTCAATACTGCTCTTAACCATAGGCCATCAATCATCGCGGCGCTAAGTTCTGCAGCTTGTTTTGCTTGCTCAGTAGGCATTAATTGCTTAAAAGAAAATGCTAAATTACTTTGCAAGCGTTTACTGTTTACGTTTTGTAATCTGTGTAGCTCTTCGTCATGCATCGATTGCGCCCAAAAACTCAACCAGGTTCGGGTTGTATCATTACGCTGCTGTACAAGTGCAAAGTTGGCTTCAATAATAAACATTAAACGTTCAATGGCATTTGTTTGACAGCTGACCTTGCCTATCAAATCTTGCTTTAAGCTTGTTAATAAGTACCTTACAGTGGCTTCAATGAGCCCCTGCTTACCACCAAAATAATGGCTTATTATGCCTGACGATAAACCCGCATTTTTACTAATGGTGTTTATAGTTGTCCCTTGCAGTCCTTTATTAGCAACTGACTCTATAGTAGCGTCAATTAACTGCTGACGCCTGACCGGCTCCATTCCTACTTTAGGCATAATTTTTATTAATTGAACGTTCAATAAAGATAAGCTTAAGGTAATAGCTCTAACAATTCAAGGCTGTGTTGAACATATAGATGCCAAAGTGTAGACAATTTATTAATGTTTTTATAACTAATGAGATAAACGCAAGGATTTTCAATCTCATTTAAAGCAATTAAAAACAATGGGTTAAATTAATTGTGATTGCACATATACAGAGTAACGATTTCTTTACTGATATAAGTAAGTAAAAAGATTAAAAAATCGTTAGTAGGTTAATAGTTAGAGTGCTAATAGTATTATTTTAATACAACCAAAGGGAAAAGGGCTAATTACTTAGTGTTCTAATAAATAGTAGTTAATCATAATATGTATATTTAAATTGCGCATTAAACACGGGGATAGGGGATTAAACACGACTGATAACGCCTTTAAAAAGTAACGGGTAGCGTCTTAGCCTATTGCCAATATAGTCATCAGCTAAAATTTGCTGACAGATAAAGTTAATGTCTGTACTTGCTTCAAAAACCCAATCAAAGCGCTCTATAGCCAGCAAGAACCCACGCTTTAAATGAGTTTGAGAGCGGTACTGTTCTAGGTTGTTTTGAATAATTGAGATTTTGCTTGGATCAGCTCGAAGCTCTTCTACTACTAGATTAATAAAAGTAGTATTGAGCTTACTGGTAGGGCGGTTTCTTATTTTTCGTGGGTGCATTAGCTCTCGTTTGCAATGTTATACAATTTTTTTAAAAAGTCGTCTTTGTGTTTTTCATGTTCGTAGTCAAGGTGGTAGGTATTATGAAAACCAAAGCGCAGTTCAACACCGCTACCTTGTAAATATACCGTATAGCCATCTACGTCTGAATAAGCTGTAACACCCTGATAATGTTTACCTTCATCAGTCATTTCACCTTTTTGGATGATACGTTCATACACAGCCAAAATCTGTTTGTTATCGAGTTCATTTTTCATGTGCATTCCTTAGTTTTATTATGCTACGTGTAAAAATTTTAATTGGTTTACTTTACAAGTAATTACATTGAAATTATTTATAATTTAGGCGGTTTTTTGCTTTTTCTGTCGATAATTTGCAGGCGTTACACCGATTATTTTTTTGAACTGATTAGTAAAGTGCGCCTGATCAAAATAATTTAATGTTAAAGCAAGCTCGGCTAGCGGTAAATTGGGTTGTGTTTTTATAGCCCGCATCGCCAGCTTTGCTTTTATTATTTGAGAGCATTGTCGAAAGTTCATACCTATATACTCGGCAAATAAACGCTCAATTTTTTTTGTATGTAAGCCCGTTTTAGTACTCAAATCATCTAGCGTTAAATTCCCACACATTTTACTCACTATACCGAGTAATGATTGGCTAATGTGTTGCTGTGCAATATTTATTGTTTTTGTGTGTAGATGAGCTGTAAAAAAGCCATTTAAAAAGTGGACTTGTGCGCAAAAGGAGTGATGCTTAGCTAGTTGATCATACATATAATTAGTTGGAAATGTGCATACATCTGTAGTAATCAAATCTCTAATATCTTTAGCCTGAAAGTCGGTGAATAATTTTGTCGCAGCAGGTTTAAATCTTACACCTAGCGCATCAATATTTTTTGTTAAATTTAGCTTCTGTGACTGGCAAAATGTGGTACAGATATAACCGTCATTATCTAAACGAGTGTCGTTAATTGTGAGTGGTTGTTGAAAATTAAATATTATTCCTGAAGCACAGTCAGAATGTAAAAAGTGAGATGTTTTAGGCGCATATTCGGTACTTTTTATACACCAATAGCTGTCAATAAAGGAGCTTAATACTGGACTGACACTTGCTTTTTGAAAGCCATCTAATGCTATAGGTTGTGCGTTAGGTATCACGATTAATCTCCCTATTATATGTCGTAATCTTACAATACCACAGTTTATCGTAATGATATTGTGCTTTTATTTTAAGGAGATATATATGAGAAATAAAGTGATTAGTTGTTTAGTTGGGCTAATTTTATTCAGCATTTGCCATACGATAAAAGCAACTGAACCATCACTCGTTTTACAAAGTGAATCAGGCGAGCAAATTAGTTTGGATGACTATGTAGGTAAAAAGCCCACCTATTTGAAATTTTGGGCAACGTGGTGTGCACCTTGTATGGAGCAAATGCCACACTTTGAACGATCATTTGAAGTATATGGAGATAAAATACAGTTTATCGCGATCAATATAGATTTAAACGAAACCCAAAAAGCGATTCAAAGCGTTAAGGAAAAATTTGGTTTGAGTATGCCGATGATGACAGATAATACGGGGCGCGTGGCGCAATATTATCAATTTTTAGGAACCCCTTATCATGTGCTACTCGATCGAACTGGTAAAGTTATTTATCAAGGACATGATGCAGATAGCGCATTGAATAAAACCCTTAAATTACTATCACACGATGGCCTTAGCAAACAAACCCAACTTTTAGCTGCCCAAGGTAGATATCAGCCCGCGTTGCTGCGTATACCCGATAAGGGGATAAAGGGGGTGTATTTTACCGCAGCATGGTGCGATTGGTATTTAGCTGACTCGCGACCAGACATGTCTAAAAACTGTATTGATGGACAAAGCCAAGTAAATCGATTGTTTAAGCAAGGACTTACAATTGAATCACGTATTAGTCAGCTATGGACAGATACGCATGCGGCGACAGAGTATATTACTAAATTTAATGTTCGACACCCACTCAGTATTGATTTTGGTAATGAACTGTTTATCGAAAATAGCATATCAATTGTGCCCACTTTGATTATTTATAAAGATGGTAAAATAATCGAACGGATCACTGATTTTTCAACGCACATTAGCCTTGAAAATATTCAATAATTTACTTTGATAATCGCGTATTCTAACCTATGCTCTAAGCTCATTTTTTGTTGAGCTTAGAGCATGATAGACAAGGCGTTACTACTTAAAACTCGTGAGTTATCCGATCAACTAATTGCCCTGCAAACACCGATCAGGATACTTGATGCAATTAACTGGGATAAACAAACCAAAGAGGAGTTTTTTAGGCAAAAATGCCAAAAAAATCCACTTATCGATCGCGCATATTACCAACAGCGAGATTTAGGATTTGAGCCGAGCGAGCTACGCCAAGCGTTTTCCACTTTGCACCGCAACATTATTAACCAATTGGGGCAGTTAAATCCGATTGCTCAATACATGGGAAAAATGTGTACTGAGTATAAAACAGTATTGAGTATGCTTGAGTATCGTGGCACGCCAGAATTTCATGATTTATCGGTGGAGTTGTTTGGCCATCCTAAAGACTTATTTCACGCAGGTGAGCCATCACTTTCCGAGCTTGCTAATATGTTAGATAAACCATTAAAAAACTTGCTCGTCGCTGACATATTACCTGATGATCCTAAAAATATTGATGCAGTTGATGCTGTACGCATTTTGTCAGAGCAAGTTAATGCGAGTATGGCGGGGATAAATGTAGAGGTAATGCTTAGCGATGGTATTGTTAGTGATGCAGCGGCGGGCGCTAATAATATTAAGCTTAATCAAGATGTAAAGTTCTCCCAACGTGAGCTCGATATTTTAGAAGTACACGAAGGGTGGATACATGTTGGCACAACTCAAAATGGCTTAGCGCAGCCGTATTTGACGTGTTTAAGTAAAGGTACCCCTAGTTCTACTATTACCCAAGAAGGACTCGCTGTTTTAACCGAAATTATTACTTTAAAATCGACCCCTAGGCGCTTATCTAAATTAGTTAATCGTATCCAAGCCGTAACAAAAGTAATTGATGGTGCTGAGTTTGTCGATATTTACCGTGATTACGTAGCGCAAGGTTTATCAAAAGACGACAGCTATACACTCGCGCAGCGTGTTTTTAGAGGCAGTACAGCAACAGGTCTTCCTTTTACAAAAGATATTGCCTACATTAAAGGCTTTGTTTTGGTATATAACTTAATTCGAGTGGCAATTCAGCTTGGTCGAATCGATAGGCTGCCTTTATTACTGGTAGGTAAAATATCGATAGATGATTTTAGATTAATATCTCAACTACATGATTTAGGTGTAATAGAAAGCCCACAGTTTGTGCCACCACACTTTAAAGATTTACGCGGTTTAGCAACTTGGCTGAGCTTCGGTCGCTTTATTGGTGACTTATCGTTTGAAAAGTTAGAAAACGATTATAAACCGTTATTTTTGTAATTAAATCACCATTTTTATTCAGGAAACATCTGTTTATTTTTTAGTATCGAAATCAAAACGCAGTTGGAATGAGCAACTGCGTTTAAATTGTGTAACTACACCCATACGGTCACATATAGTGGCTATAAGTACTCAATTAATACGCTCTTCGTGGAGCGGTAGACCTTTAATACGAATACCTAACTGTTTCCGTAAGCAATAACTTCAATCGCCATTTTGGGTTACAGCGAAACATTTAACTTATTGATGAATCAAGCTAATTGTTTATTTTAGTTATTGGTTTTAAAGGAGTTACATAATATTTTGTTTCGTACACGTGCATCATGCGTTTAGCAGTATCTGCATCGAACCCGTCATAGTGGACTCCTTTAAGAAATTCATACATAGCAGGGGTACGCATATACTGGTTAATTAAGGTTATTGCTTTTTCGCCTTCGACTGTTTGGCTGCAAGCAAAGTAACCATTAATAAACTCGGGGTATTCACTTATTGCACGGCTATCTAGCTGGGCATACTGTTCGTCAGATAAAAATGATTTAACAGTGTATTCGTAATTAACAATTATATCGATGCGTTTATGTATAAGTAATTGCCCTAATTGTGCAAAGCTATCGGCACTATTTATAGAAGCCACTTGATGCTGATAATCTGCAAACATGTTATCTAGCTCTTGATAACTGGCAGATGCAACAATTCCAAATGTTTTTTGATCTGCAAGTAATTTAGAAACAGACACTGTTTCTGGTAGCCCTTGTAGGGTTTCTTTATACCCAAAAAGTTTACGCTGTACGAACATTGTTGTGGGTATTTCAGAGAACAAGAAAAGCTTTTCTCGTTGCTTTGTTTTAATCATATTATAACTGCATACAGGTTGCGGCCCTGATAAACGCTTTATTAAGCGAGCATGGTTAGTCCATTCTGTACTGACGTTAAATTCATCGCGTAGTATTTGTTGGAAAAGAGCATAAAAACGTTTTTCAGTTGTGCGCTCAGTCGTATCGTCATTATACGCACGGGACAATATAGTAAGGGAAGAGTGAGCTTCGGCTAGGAGAGGTAAACTAAGTAAACTAATGAAAATACAATGTTTTAAAATGTTCATGCAATTTCCTTTTTGTTTAAAACTACCAAGAAATGCCTGAGTTGTCTTTATAAAAAAAGCCCATATGGGCTTTTTTTATACTTAAACACAACAGATTCAATTAACGTGCGTTGGTACTTTCAAAAATTTTGTCAGCTGAGGCTGCTACAAAACCAGTATAAAGCTCGCCGTCTGCTTTAGGGTAACGAATCGCAAACTCATAAAAGCAGCTAGGAATACTCATGTCACCATCACTAAATGTGACAGCGTAATTATCAGCAAGTGTTGATGATTGCTCAAGTAGCACCTCTGGTGAGCCTTTAACTTCGCCGCCAGATGTATTAAGTACAAAGCCAGCGTCTTTTAGCGCTTGGTTAACATCATGAATGTTATTAAACTTAGCAAGCGTATTAATATTTACAGTAAAGTGATTTGCACGATAGCCCCACGCCGACATCCACGCTGCATATTCGCTTTCAGCTAGCAGTTGTTTGTAAGTATCGGTGCTTACTTGCCAATGCGTGCCTGAATACAAAAAGTTATCAGCAGTGACAGCGTTTTCATCAATTTGGCTTACCATATTGGTTACGATGGTTTGTAACTCTGGCGAGCATTTTTCGACTAATAGCTCAGAAATAAACACTTTTGGTTGATTCGGATCGCTATGTTCATAGTGTTTTGCGTAAAGTTTTTTAGCTTCAAAGTGGTACTCACCACATTCTTTGTAACCAATAGCTAAAAAGTGAGCGGCGAGTTTTTCAAGACCGACCTTTTCAATATTAAATGTACGCAGCGCAATATGGTCGTTAATGATGTCATTTTTTTGCGTTGAACCTAAAAGGTCATGAATCTTATCGGCCGATGGCGTCACTGTTAAATAGTTTTTCCAAAGGTTATCAAATAATGTGTTTACATTAGAATGCATTTTAAATCCTTAAATTTGGTTATTTAGTTATTCTATTATTAAGCCCGGCGCGAGGGTTTTCGGTAAGCTCACTGTGTCTGATTCAACAGATGCAACAGGGTAAGCACAATAATCAGCGGCGTAATAGGCACTTGCTCTGTGGTTACCACTGGCGCCAATACCGCCAAATGGAGCTGCACTAGAGGCACCTGTAATAGGGCGGTTCCAGTTAACAATACCTGCTCGAATACGTTTTAAAAAGTGAGTGTAATCATCTTCGTTATCAGCTAGTAAACCAGCAGATAAACCAAAACTTGTGTTGTTAGCTTCAATAATTGCGCTGTCAAAGTCGTTGTAGCGATATACTTTTACAAGAGGCCCAAAGTGCTCTTCATCGGGCATGTCGGTAATACTTGTTACATCAATAATACCTGGGCTTACAAAGCCTGTACCTGGTTTTAATTGCTTAAGTTCAACAAGTATTTGCGCACCTTTTGATACTAATTCATTTTGTGCAGCGACCATACCAAGGGCTGCCTTTTCGCTTATCATTGCACCCATAAAAGGCTGCTCTGTAGCAAAGCTGTCGTCTACAACGATGTTTTTAGTCGCGCTTATTAGCTTTTCTAAAATAGCATCGCCATTGAGTGATTTTTCAATAAATAAGCGGCGTGCACACGTACAGCGTTGACCTGAAGTGATAAAGCCTGATTGAATAATGTCGTGCACAGCAGCGCTTATGTCACTAACATCTTTTACAATAAGAGGATTATTGCCACCCATTTCAAGCGCTAATATTTTGCCAGGGTGCCCTGCAAATTGCTTATGTAGTAAGTGACCAGTGTTTGAGCTACCGGTAAAAAATAAGCCATCTATGTCTTTATGAGATGCAAGTGCTTTACCTGTTTCAATTTCACCTTGCACAAGGTTAATAACGCCCGCTGGCAAACCTGCTTTTAGCCAAAGTGAGAGCGTAAATTCTGCAACGTGCGGCGTCAGTTCTGATGGCTTAAATACCACGGTATTACCGGCTAAAATTGCAGGAACAATATGCCCGTTTGGTAAATGCCCCGGAAAGTTATACGGGCCAAAAATAGCCACAACGCCATGCGGTTTGTGTCTAATAAACGCTTTAGCACCGGGCATTGGGTTTTCGGTTGTACCGGTACGCTCATGGTACGCTTTAACTGAAATAGCTATTTTGCCTGTCATTGCGCCCACTTCGGTGCGCGTTTCCCATAATGGCTTACCTGTTTCGCGCGCAATTATGGTCGCAAATTCTTCGCTGTGTTCTTTTAATTGTGCGGCAAAGTTTTCTAAAATGGCTATACGCTCTTCAAGCGGTGTGTCTGCCCATTGTATTTGCGCGGCTCTGGCTGCTTTTACCGCTGAATCTACTTGAACAGCGTTTGCGCCATTACCGCGCCATACCGCATCACCATTACTTGGATTGATTGACTCAAATGCCGGACCAAGGCCCACATGCCACTGGTTATTAATTAGGTGTGTATTCATAAATAATTTACAGGCGGAAAAATCGCGCTGCATCTCCTTGGCTTAAATTAAGCGCCTTAGCCACATCTTGGCTAATAACGAGGGTATGTTTTGCATGATTGTAATGTGCGTCTTTGGTAAATGTTGCTCTAAAGCCACTTACGCCTTGGTTACATACAGCTAGCGTATCAGAGCTATTTTGCGAAATGTGATCAAGCTCACCAATCGTAATAGGGCAAACTTGGGAGTCGCGAATGCTGCGAATATTGCCAAGCTTTGCTTCAACCGTTGGGCCTGCATCAAATAAGTCAACGTAGCCTCTGTGCTCAAACCCTTCTTTTTCTAATAATTTTAGCGCAGGTTTTGTTTTTTCATGCACATGGCCGATAACTGCTTGGGCTTTTTTGCTAAGCAAATTTACATAAATTGGGTATTTAGGCATTAATTCGCTAATAAATACCTTATCGCCTAAGCCCACTAAGTGATCCGCTTCTGGAAATTCGATACTAAAAAAGTGCTCTTGCAGCCATTGCCAAAAAGGAGAATGACCGTCTTCGTCGCTAACACCGCGCATTTCTGCGATAACGGTATCGGCAAAACGCTCGCTATGCTGAGCCATAAATAAAAAGCGTGAACGTGATAAAAAGCGACCCGTTAAACCTTTGCGGCTGTTTTCGCGCAAAAACAATGTGCATATTTCAGAGCAACCTGTGTAGTCGTTACACATGCTTAAAATGTCGACAGTGTTATATACATTTAAAGTAGGTGAGTGGTGTACCGTTTTACCTAAATGATAATGATATAAAGGAACCGATAAGCCTACTGCGGCTTCAATAGCGGTTGTGCCAATAACGTCACCGGTTTCGCTGTCTTCTAAAACAAATAAATAGCTTTCATCGAGAGGTTGGTTAACATTCTTAGCAAAGCTTGTTTCAGCACGTTCAATTTTTTCTTTAAGTTGTGCGTCGTCCACAGGTAAAGAGGTAAATCCATGGCCTGATTCAATCGCAATTTGTTTAAGTGCGTCAAAATCATTGGCAGTAATAGGACGTAATACTTGCATTTATTGCTTGCTCCAATAGCACGCCAGTAGGCGTGCTAATTAAACTATATTAACCGTTTACTACATCGCTAACGGCTTTTTCAAAGCGCGCTAAGCCTTCTTTAATATCTTCAAACGGAATAACTAAAGATGGTGTAAAGCGGATCACATCCATACCCGCCACTAAGTTCATTAAGCCATTGTTAGCACTTGCTACTAAAAAATCACGTGCGCGTCCGGCAAACTGCTCGTTTAATACCGCGCCAATTAATAAGCCTTTACCGCGTACTTCACTAAATACGTTGTATTTTTCGTTAATAGCGTTTAAACCGTCACGGAATAACTGCTCGCGCTCTTTAACACCATTTAGTACGTCAGGCGTATTTACGGTATCAAATGCGGCTTCTGCAACCGCACATGCAAGTGGGTTACCACCATACGTTGAGCCGTGTGTACCAATTTTTAAGTGAGCTGCAATCTCAGTTGTGGTGATCATTGCACCAATAGGAAAACCACCGCCAAGTGCTTTTGCCGTTGTTAAAATGTCAGGTACAACCTTTAAACCTTCGTAGGCGTATAAATCGCCCGTGCGGCCAACACCTGTTTGTACTTCATCAAAAATGAGTAATGCGTTATGTTTAGTACACAGCTCTCGTACTTTTTTAGCAAAGTCATCTGTTGGTGAGATTATACCGCCTTCACCTTGTAATGGTTCCATCATAACGGCACATGTTTTATCGCTGATCAGCGCTTCGAATGCAGCAATGTCGTTAAAATCACAATGCACTATGTCAGCAGGTTTTGGGCCAAAACCATCTGAATAAGCGGCTTGCCCGCCCACGGTTACTGTAAAGAACGTACGGCCGTGGAAGCCTTTATTAAAGGCGATAATTTGTGTTTTTTCAGTGCCGTGTACATCTAATGCAAAACGACGCGCTAGTTTAAGCGCTGCTTCGTTTGCTTCAGCGCCTGAATTTGCAAAATACACTTTTTCAGCAAAAGTCGCATCGACCATTTTTTTAGCTAAACGAAGCGCAGGCTCGTTAGTCATTACGTTTGATAAGTGCCAAATTTTTTCACCTTGCTCTTTTAATGCTTTAACTAGTGCTGGGTGGCAATGACCTAAACAGTTAACGGCAATACCACCGGCAAAATCAATAAATTCATTGTTGTTTTGATCCCACACGCGAGAACCTTCACCACGAACAGGGATAACCGCTGAAGGATTATAGTTTGGTACCATTACATCGTTGAATAAATCTCTAGTTACTTGCATTTTGTACACCTAAATTGAGGGCTTAGATAAGATAGTAGTTGCTAAATCAAAGAAGAATATAGCCATTATTCTTCAGCAAACACGGTATTAGTTTTAATAAGACGTCATTATCGAAGGTTGTCAGTTAAATTTGCAGTGCTATTTTGTGAAAAATGATTAAAATAAAAGTCAAAATAACGAAATTAATAACCATTATGATAACTCCACAAGACGAAAAGCTATTATCTATACTAAAAACCAATGCCAGAGCGAGTATTTCGGATCTTGCTAGACTGCTAAATTTATCTCGCTCTACAGTGCAAAGTAGGATGTTGAAGTTAGAAGAAAATGGAGTCATTAAAGGTTACAGCGTCGATTATGGAGATGACTACCTAAGTAAGATGGTGTCGGCGCACGTGTCAATAAAGGTAAAGCAAAAGCTCACCACTAAAACTAATTTAGAACTAAAACAAATTGATGCGATATCGCAGCTTTATGCCATAAGTGGTGAGTTTGATTTAATTGCCGTTGTCCAAGCGCAAAATTTAGAGCAACTGAGTCATTTACTTGATGATATTGGCAACCTTGATGGGGTGGAGCGCACAACATCATCTGTTATTTTAGAGACTAAGTTTAAACGCTAATACATTTGTATCATAGTTGTCCGCAGTTCAGGTTATTTATTTACGTGATAGATTTTCTATGGGGTATGTACTAGAATTACCGATAACGGAGTCAGCTGTTTGCTGTCATATTTAAGGACAATTGTGAAATCATTTATTTTAGTTTTATTATCGGCTTTAGCTATCGGGTATTACCTAACTGCAAAAGCAAACAGTGGTACTTCTATCAACAGTACTAATGTTGAAAAGTATAGTGATATATTCTTTAAATTAGAGACGTCACCGGTAAGTATGAGTGAAATTATTGTTGGTGCTAAACACTTTGCTGTCACGTTGTGTGAAGATGGTGGTTATCAGCAAGCTTTGGGTGGCTCTGTTAGTGCGTGTAAGCTTAATTTTGATAGGACTAAAGACATGTGCTCCAGATACCCTGTTGCAGAGAAAGAGCAATTTTACACCGACAAAGCAATAGTTTCTCTATTAGCTGAACAGTTTATAAACTGTGTCAGTAGTTAACGTGACTCTCTATTAAGCAAATTGGTATGAATTCATTTATCGAGAGGTCTGCTTACGATTACTTTTTTTACCTCATCAAGCTTAATAAAATAAGCGTTTCCGCCAATTCCGTTAAACTCTTCATCTGTAAATACTATCGTATTGTCATCAAAAAAAGTAACGGCTTCTTTTTGAGTAACAATCCCAAGGTCTATTTTTGATACATCACCAGAGAAAAATTTATCACCTTCAAAGTTTTCAAATAACCAAATGCTGGTTGAATCAAGTAGTACTAATTTTTTACGATCGGGGCTTAGTGCCGCAGAGGTTATCCAACATAATTTTTCCATTGTGGTACAGGTTTTAAATGAACCAATTAACTGTGCTTTAAAGTTCGCAGCGTGGTCGCCTACCTTATAAACCTTTGTTATGCCGTCGAATGGCTCTGTACGGTTTTTAGTAAATAGATACAAATGACGACCTAGCGCGACAAATGCTTCTAAATCAAAATTACGATTATTTGGCTTTATGGGGCTGCCATCCATTTCTGGATAGGTAAATTTAATTATTTCAGCCTGTGTAGTGTCAGTTTTTATATCTATTGGGTTTTCTATTTTATAAATAGTAAGCCATCTTCGATCGTTCTTATTATTACCAAAATCGCCTAAGAAAAAGTGCCCAAACTTATTTTGAGTCATGTCTTCCCAGTCAATGTTTTTAGCGTTTTCAACCAATATTTCTTTAGCGATAGAGCCGTCCTTATTAAGCCGATAAAGCTTAGGATCATTGCCTCCATCGTTAATAGCCCAAAGCCGTTTATGCTTATCAAATTCGATACCTGATATTTCTTTTAATTTAGGATCAATTGAGATTTCTTTCTTGCTGTAAAGGGTATAGATTGAAGAGCCAACAAAAGTCACTATTATTAAAACTGCGATGGCCATAGTAAGTAAAATGCTTTTTTTCAACATGAAATTTTAGATATTTCAGAGTGTTAATATATATGTATTATCGCTTATGGGGGGTCATAACGAAAGTGTTTTATATTGTAAAGCACTCCCTTTGTATGTTGATTAAAGTAAAAAGACATTTTATTAAATAATAACTGACTTGGCTCGCTGTTGGTTTAGAAATTGCTACAATAAATAGAACTTTGTCAAAGTGGTACGGTTGACGTTTCAACTGCACTAAATGCGTGCAATAGCAGAAATATTTGCACTGTAATAATGCTTAAATAAAGTTTTGTTTAACTTATACCAATTGCATTAAATAGGTGATCTATTATAGCGCGAAGAAAATAGCACAATAACAAGGCGAAAATTGTGACATATAGTTATTCTATATGAATAATTTCAACGCAGTTAGTGAGTTATTTAATGCGATAGAAAGATCATGTTTTTAATAAAATTGGTATTATTCGCGTTAAATGATTTTGAATGGAATCCACATCGCCTTTTAGTTTAGTTGTATGGCTTGTGGCAAAAATTAAGTCCCTTTTTTGGTTTAGTTGGAGCCTGCTATGTTGAATAAACGTTTTTTTAAAACAAAAAATGAAGCTGAAGTTACTTTTGAATTTACTCACCCTGAAGCAGAGCAAGTCTGTTTACTCGGTGAATTTAATGATTGGCAACCTGTGCCAATGAAGCTTAATAAAAAACAGGGGGTGTTTAAATGCAAGCAACGCCTTCCAATTGATCAACAATTCCACTTTCGTTATTTAATAAATGGCAACATTTGGGATAACGATCATCAAGCTGATGGCTACATTGGCAATACATTTGGTACAGAAAATAGCATAGTTAATACGCAACGTATAAATTAAGGTAGAGAAATGGACGCTCTTTCGCAGTTGTTTTACCTGCATGGCATTGGCTATGAGTTTACTAAATATAACGGCGAACAGGTTTTTTTTAGCGAAGAGACACGTAAGCGAGCTTTGCAATGTAGTGGTGTAAATCCCGACGATAACAACCAAATTGCGCACCTCAACTATGAGTTAGATGTGGCTGTGTGGTTACAATTAGTACCCAGTGTTAGCTTAGTTGAGTCACCCGAGAATACGTTAAAAATACGCATTGATGAGCGTCAATGTCACTTTGTTACATACGTCAAAATAGAATCACTGGGTGTTAATTTAACATTTCAAACGCTGCATGGTTTACCTATTGTAGGTGAATATTACCTAGACGGCGTTCGCTATATTGAACTTGCCCTCTCATTACCAAATATTCCTGTGGGATATTATGATGCAACGGTGCAAATTGGAGAGCAACTAACACAGACGCAAATTTGGTCTGTGCCTGAGCAAGTTTATCAAGTAGCCAATAAAAAATGCACCGGGCTGTCTATTCAGCTCTATACTTTAAAAAATAAAGCGCAATTAGGCATCGGAGATTTCAGCGATTTATTAGCCTTAACACACTTATGTAGTGCGCAAAACATGGATTATATTTTACTTAATCCTCTTCATCTATTATTCGCTGATATGCCACAGCGGGCGAGTCCTTATAGCCCAAACAGCCGTGCTTTGCTAAACCCTCTTTATATCGCCATTGATCTATGCGATGACGCTAAAAATAATTTAGAAATCAATACGTTAATGCAAAGCGAAGACCTAACTGCGCTGATGCAGAGTAGTGAAAAATTTATAAATTACGAAAATGTAAGCTGCATCAAATATAGGTTATTTAAAACGCTTTATAATCACTTTGAGAAAACGGCTTGCCACGAGCGTCGCCAAGCATTTTCTGATTTTTGTAATGCGTATTCAAGTACATTAAAAACGCTACAATCAGATAACTTAATGTTTGATTATTACCTGCAGTGGCAAGCACATTTGCAATTGGCACTTTGCCAGAGTAGTTGTGTGGCGCTGGGAATGACGATTGGCTTAATAAATGATTTAGCAGTGGGATGTGCTGGTGATGGTGTTGAATTTAACGCCCAACAAAGTTTATTTAGTCAAGGTGCACATGTTGGTGCTCCGCCAGATCCATGGGCTGAAGCGGGACAAAATTGGGGCTTGCCTGCACTTACGCCTCAAAAACTTGGCAATAACCACTACCAGTTTTATCGCTCACTCATTCGCGAAAATATGCAAGATGTTGGTGGGCTGCGAATTGATCACGTAATGGCTATTAGGCGCTTATGGTGGTGCTTTGAAACCAACGGCAAACAAGATGGTTGTTATGTTTATTATCCATTTGAACATTTACTCGCCATTTTAAAAATTGAATCGCATATTAATCAGAGCCTTGTTATTGGCGAGGACTTAGGTGTCGTCCCTGCTGAGGTAAGGCACGCTTTGGCATCTAGCGGTATTTTTTCTAACAGTTTGTTCTATTTTGAAAAGCATTACGATGGCGAGTTTATTTCAATAAATGATTTATCGCCGCATTGCTTATTAATGATTGCCAATCATGATGTACCTCCCTTTATGGGGTGGTGGCAGCACGACGATTTAAACATAAAACAGCAATATAATTTAATAGATAAACAACAATGCATCGGCCTTGCTAAACAACGAGTTGAAGAGCGACAAAAACTACTGCGCTTTATTAACGCCAATCAAACACAAGAGCTTAACTTACAAAGTAATGCAACTAATGTATATCAATCACTTGCATTATGTTTAGCCAAATCTCAGTCTCGATTATTTGCCTTGCAAATAGACGATTTAGATGAGCAGCAATACCCTGTAAATATTCCCGGTACTGATACTGAGTACCCAAATTGGCGTCGTGCTTTAAACCACACGTGTGAAGAAATTTTTAATAAGAATGCATCTTTTTTAGCTGCTATTGATTCAATAAGGAAAGGTTAATGAACAGCTCTGTAGTAGATAAGATTGGATCATCTTTTAATAATTACGATGCACAAGTGCAAGCCCTAAATATTGGGCGATTTAAAGACCCATTTAGTTTTCTTGGGGTACATAAATTAAATAATGTAAACATAGAGTTACGGTTGTATTTGCCCACAGCTTTGAATGTGACGGTTGATTTTTTGGGTAAAAAAATAAAAGCGCAGCGATATAAGCAAAGTGACTTGTTTATTGCAAAGCTCAACGATTTGCCGACGGCTCCTTATAAATGTGAAGCTGAATATGAAAATGCAGTCAATACGTCTTACGATGAGTACAGTTTTAAGAGTGCCCTTGATGCACAGGCAATGTATTTATTTAATGAAGGTAGTTTAGAGCATGCATACTCGCACTTTGGTGCGCATTTTTGCACCCAACAAAACATAGCAGGTGTGCGTTTTTGTGTTTGGGCACCCAATGCAGCCAGTGTATCTATTATTGGTGAGTTTAATTTTTGGCAAGCTAACCGTCACTTTATGCGTTTTCATCCTGCCAGTGGTGTCTGGGAGTTGTTTATACCCGATCTTGAAGCCGATATGTGCTATAAATTTGCAATTACCACACAAAGTGGAGACGTACTAGAAAAAGCAGATCCGTTTGCATTTAAAATGCAACAAGCGCCAGGTACTGCCAGCGTCTTACAATATAAACCAGAGCCTATAGCGCTTGATGAGCAAGCGATAAATAATAGACAAAAGCGTAACCACATTGATGCGCCTATCAGTATTTATGAAGTACATTTAGGGTCATGGCAACGCGGTGACAACAATCGTTATTTAAGTTACGCAGAGCTTGCTGACACACTCGTTAACTATGCGCTGGAAATGAACTTTACTCACTTGCAACTAATGCCTATAAGTGAATACCCTTTTGATGGCTCGTGGGGTTATCAACCGGTGGGTTTATTTGCACCAACCAGCCGCTTTGGCGATTACAACAGTTTTAAATATTTTGTAGAGCAATGCCACAAAGCTAATTTAGGCATTTTAATAGACTGGGTACCGGGGCACTTTCCAAGTGATCCGCATGGCTTGCATCAATTTGATGGCACCCACTTGTATGAGCATGCTGATATGCGCCAAGGTTTTCACCCCGATTGGAACACCTATATTTATAACTATGATCGCCCTGAAGTTAAAAGCTTTTTGATTTCCAATGCCATGTATTGGTTGCATCAATTTGGGCTTGATGGTTTACGCGTAGATGCAGTGGCTTCCATGCTGTACTTAGATTACAGCCGTAAAGAGGGGGAGTGGATCCCTAATTGTTTTGGTGGACGCGAAAACTTAGGTGCAATTGAGTGCTTAAAGCAAGTCAATCTTCGCAGCTATAAAAATAATTCTGGCATTATGATGGTTGCTGAAGAATCAACTGCATGGCCAGGGGTTACACAAGATGTTCAGCACAATGGTCTCGGATTTGGCTATAAATGGAATATGGGCTGGATGAACGATAGTTTGCAATACATGCAACGCGATCCACTTTACAAACAGCACCATCACCACGAAATGACATTTTCGATGGTGTACGCCTTTAGTGAAAATTTCATTTTGCCATTAAGTCATGACGAAGTCGTGCATGGTAAAGGCTCGTTGATTGAAAAAATGCCAGGCGATGATTGGCAAAAATTTGCAAATCTACGTGCGTATTATGCGTTTATGTGGGCGCATCCGGGTAAAAAACTATTGTTTATGGGATGTGAAATAGCGCAGCGAAGTGAGTGGGGGCACGATCATTCAATTGATTGGCACTTATTAGAGCATCAAAGTCACATTGGCATAAAGCAAACGATTAAAACGCTTAATTACATTTATAAAAACCAACCCGCTTTATACGAGCTTGATACAAGTGCAACTGGTTTCACTTGGATAGACAACAATAATAACGAGCAAAGCATTTTAAGTTTTGTGCGCTATGCTAAACGCGCACGTGATTTTGTAGTCGTTATAGCCAATTTTACACCGATGTCATATCAACATTACGATATTGGCGTCCCTTGTAAAGGTTACTATCAAGTCATTTTAAATACGGATGAAACGCAATTTTTTGGCTCGGGGATCGAAGTAACCCAAAATGACGGGCAGCTTATTAAAGCATCTGCTGTTGCAAGTCATGGATTTGAGCAAAGTATTTCTATTGCTATTGGCGGTTTAACGACTATTTATTTGCAAAAGGTTGACGATGAGTAATCAATTTAAAATCACTCATGGCCACGTTGAACCGTTAGGCTCAATTATTGCTGATGGCGGTGTTAACTTTGCACTCTATGCGCCAAAAGCAGCACAAGCTTATCTATGTTTGTTTGATAAAAGTGGCCATTCAGAAATCCTAAAAATAGCGATGAATATTAATGAAGGTAGTATTTGGAGTGTTCATATATCGCCTTTAAATGAAGGCGCTTTGTATGGCTTTAGAGTCGAGGGGGAATACAACCCTAAGCAAGGGCAATTATTTAACGCAAACAAACTATTAATAGACCCCTACGCAAAAGACTTATTTGGCGAATTTACTTGGAGTGAGCGTCATTACGGACAAATGCCCATTGGCACTAAAAGCACCGTTGATAATGCTATTGATATATTTAAATCAAAAGTAATAGCGCCTTCGCTTTATACCCATAAAAAGCCAAACCATAGATGGTCAAACACCGTTATTTACGAGTGCCATGTAAAAGGGGCAACGTATCGTCACCCTAAAATACCTAAGTCTCTGAGAGGGAAGTTTTTAGGGTTAAGTCATCCAAGTTTTATTGAACATTTACAAAGTTTTGGTATTACAGCCGTTGAACTTTTGCCAGTTCATTCATTTATTAGTGAGCAGTTTTTAACAGGAAAAGGACTGCAAAACTATTGGGGATACAACACTGTTAACTTTTTTACGCCTCACAAAGACTATTTGGTTAACGATGATATCAATGAGTTTAAGCAAATGGTGCAGCAGCTTCATGCCGCTGACATCGAAGTTATTATTGATGTCGTATACAACCACACCGCTGAGGCTGGTAATGACGGCCCTATACTATCCCTCAGAGGCTTTGATAACTTAACTTATTACCGTACTGTAAACGGTCAACCTGATGTATATATAAACGATACGGGTTGTGGTAATACTATTAATATTGATCATCCTCGCGTATTACAACTTGTCCTCGATAGCCTTCGTTATTGGGTAGAGACGATGGGCGTTGATGGCTTTAGATTTGATTTGGCGACGATTTTAGGACGTTCTCAGTCTGGGTTTAGTGCGTCGCATACTTTTTTACAAGCAATTGCTCAAGATCCTATTTTAAACAAAGTAAAGCTTATTAGTGAGCCTTGGGATATAGGCCCTGGTGGATACCAGTTAGGCGCTTTTCCTTCTCCATGGCGAGAGTGGAACGATCAATACCGCGATGTAATAAAACGCTTTTGGAAAAGCGAAGAAGGTATTATTGCCACCGTTGCTAAACGCTTACATGGCTCGTTTGATATTTTTGAGCACAGCGATCGGGGTCCTCTTAATAGTATTAACTTTATAACCAGCCATGATGGCTTCACACTTGCGGATTTAGTGAGCTACGAAGAAAAACATAATGAAGCAAATGGTGAGCAAAACCGAGATGGTCACAGTGCGAACTATTCTTTTAATTGCGGTGTAGAGGGCTTTACTGACGATCCACTTGTTAAAGCACTTCGCTTGCAGCAGCAGAAGAATTTTTTGCTCACACTAATTTTATCTAAAGGCGTGCCGATGCTCGCATCAGGCAGCGAAATGGCCCACTCTCAAGGTGGCAACAATAATGCCTATTGCCAAAATAATCGAACGAGTTGGCTGGCATGGAAAGACTCGCAATTAAATCATACCTTAACCCAATTTGTAGATGATGCACTAAAGATTCGCCGTGCCCACAGTGCGTTTAAACACAGTGTATTTTTAGATGACATAGACGAGCGTTTTACCGTTAGATGGTTTACCGAAGAAGGGGTAACCATGACGGATGCGCATTGGCATGAAAGTACACGGCAATTTTTGATGTACAGTTTGCTCGACAAGCAAAATAAACATGCGCTCTTGATTATATTTAATGCCAGTAAAAAAGTAGTTTCGTGCCAATTGCCGCCTTCTCCAATAAGCGCGCCTTGGCAAATGGTTTTATCAAGTGTCAATAATGCATCTATTAGTAGTGATAACGGTGCGATGGTTGAAATTTCTGCACAAAGCAGCTGGGTATTCAGTGCAAATTTAGAGGAAATAGGTCATGGCGAAACAAGATGAACAAGTATGTGTAGTAAAGGGTTGGCAAGACGGCCCCGTGATTGATGAAAGTACACTAAAGGATGACTTAACACGGCATTTTTATTATACCCTTGGGCGCGATAAAATCGGCGAATCACAGCTATATTTATATCATGCGTTAGCATTGACTATTCGCGATAGGCTTGTTGCACGCTGTAGAGAAACCAATCAGCAAATTAAGCAACAAAAATGCCGTAAAACTGCTTACCTGTCTCTTGAGTTTTTAATGGGCCGCGCACTGGGTAATGCAATACTTAACCTTGATTTAGACGACCAGGTGGCAGGTGCATTACAAGAATATTGTACAACCATTGAGACGCTTGAAGATGCTGAGCATGATGCAGGGCTTGGTAATGGCGGTTTAGGTCGTTTAGCTGCTTGCTTTTTAGATAGTTGTGCAAGTCTCGCTTTACCTGTAATCGGCTATGGTCTGCGATACGAATATGGCATGTTTAATCAATCTATTGACGATGGGAACCAAATTGAACAACCCGATAATTGGTTGCGCGAAGGGCATCCGTGGGAACTAAGTGCACCAGAGCATGCTAAGCGCGTTAAATTTGGTGGCTATGTGCAAAGTTATACGGATAAATTCGGACGCGCGCATCGTCAGTGGATAAGTTCGCACGATGTACTAGCGGTGCCTTATGATGTACCAATTCCTGGTTATAAAAATAATATTGTTAATACCCTACGTTTATGGAAATCAGAAGCGACGGACGAATTTAATTTAACCGAGTTTAACGCCGGTAGTTACTCAGAAGCGGTTGCACAAAAGAACCTTGCTGAACAAATCACCATGGTGCTTTATCCAAATGACAGCAGTGAAAATGGGAAAGAGCTTAGATTACGTCAGCAGTACTTTTTATCATCAGCGAGTATTCAGGATATTGTTGATCAGTGGGTTTCACAACAGGGTGAGAGTTTTAGCGACTTTTCTGACTTTCATGTTTTTCAATTAAACGATACACACCCAAGCATTGCCGTTGCAGAGCTTATGCGTATTTTGATTGATGATTACGAGCTTGATTGGGATGATGCTTGGCGCATTACAACTAAAACAATGGCCTATACAAATCATACATTGCTACCTGAAGCACTGGAAAAGTGGTCAGTATCATTATTTGCGAGGCTACTGCCACGTATCTTAGAAATCGTTTACGAAATAAACGCACGCTTTTTAGCGCTGGTGGCACAGCACTGGCCAGGTGATGTGAGCAAACAACGTGCGCTGTCGCTGATTGAAGAAGGTGATGAACCGCAAATACGCATGGCTTATTTAGCAATAGTTGGCAGCTATTCTGTAAATGGGGTCGCGGCATTGCATACTGAGCTATTAAAAGCCGGTTTGTTTAAAGAGTTTTATGCGCTATGGCCAGATAAATTTAACAATAAAACAAATGGCGTAACGCCACGTCGCTGGCTTGCACACTGTAACCCGATTTTAAGCAGCCTAATTAGTGAAAAAATTGGTAACGATTGGGTCGGCGATTTTGCTCAAATTAGCCAGCTACGCCGCTTTTTTGATGACCAAGTATTTCACGGGCATTGGCAATCAGCTAAACGCGAAAATAAACAACGTCTCGTTGATTTAGTCAAAACACGCTGCGATGTTGAGTTTGATGTGTCGATGATGTTTGACGTGCAAGTAAAGCGTATCCACGAATACAAACGTCAGCTACTTAACATACTGCATGTGATTCATTTGTATGACCGCATTCGCCGAGGTGATACGCAAGGACTTGTACCACGCTGTGTATTACTTGGTGGTAAAGCGGCGCCTGGTTATTACATGGCTAAAAAAATTATCAAGTTGATTAATAATGTTGCCGAGGTGATTAATAAAGATCCCCTTGCCGCACCGTATTTACGGGTTGCTTTTTTGCCAAATTATAACGTAACGGCGATGGAAGTTATTTGCCCAGCAACCGATTTATCAGAGCAAGTGTCTACCGCAGGTAAAGAAGCATCGGGCACCGGCAATATGAAGTTTATGATGAATGGTGCGTTAACAATAGGGACGCTAGATGGCGCAAATATAGAAATTAGAGATGCGGTAGGCGCCGACAATTTCTTCTTGTTTGGGGCACAAGCCCATCAAATTGATGAGATAAAATCGCGTTACAATCCAGCGCATATAATTGCAGAAAATACTGATTTAGCAAATGTAATGCAGCTTTTAGAAAGCGGGCATTTTAATTTGTTTGAGCCGTGTTTATTTGACGATTTAATTAACGCAATTAAGAGTTCGAACGATCCTTGGCTGGTTGCACACGATTTTGAAAGTTACATTAGTGCTCAAAAAGAAGTAGATAAAGCTTACGCAGATCAAACCTACTGGACACGAATGAGTATTTTGAATACAGCAGCCAGTGGCATGTTTTCAAGTGATAGAACGATAAGCCAATACAGTGACGACATTTGGCATCTAGAACCCCTTAATATTAGTGCAACAGACTTAACGACAACTAAAAGTCATATCACTAACAGCAAAGACTAAATGGAGAGAGTATTATGCCCAGTTATGCAAATCGTTATATAAGTAGCCTTACCAGAGAAACTTACGCACTAATACTAGCAGGAGGTCGCGGTTCACGGTTACACGAGTTGACCGATTGGCGTGCAAAGCCTGCCGTTTATTTTGGTGGTAAGCATCGGATAATCGACTTTCCATTATCTAACTGCATTAACTCAGGGGTTCGGCGCGTCGGTATTGCTACGCAATATAAATCTCATTCGCTTATTCGGCATGTGAATCGTGCTTGGGGGCACTTTAAAAAAGAATTGGGTGAATCGGTTGAGATCCTACCAGCATCACAGCGTAAGGGCGACGACTGGTATTGTGGGACAGCTGACGCAGTTTTTCAAAACATAGATATTATTCGTCACGAATTACCTAAGTATGTAATGATTTTATCAGGGGATCATGTATATCGTATGGATTACGGTGCCCTTTTAGCTAAGCACGTAGAAAATGGCGCTGACATGACCGTTTGTTGTATTGAAGTGCCAGTAGAAGAAGCTGCTGATACGTTTGGTGTCATGACGGTAAATGAAGATAACCGTGTTTGTCGTTTTGATGAAAAGCCAGCAATACCAAGCTCTGTGCCCGGAAAGCCTGGAACCTGTTTAGCATCAATGGGCAACTACGTATTTAATACAGAGTTTTTATTTGAGCAACTTAAAAAAGATGCCGAAAATGAAGGGTCTGGTCGCGATTTTGGTCACGATATAATACCTGCGATAATAGAAGAGCATAACGTATTCGCCTTTCCATTTATGGATCCCCTGCAAGGTGCTCAACCTTACTGGCGCGATGTAGGTACGCTAGATTCGTTTTGGGAAGCTAATATGGAATTAGTGATGCCTGAACCTCAACTTGATTTGTACGATCCAACATGGCCTATTTGGACGTACCAAGAACAAGTTCCTCCTGCAAAATTTATATTTGATGACGATGACCGTCGTGGTATGGCGCTTGATTCTACGGTATCGGGTGGGTGTATTATCTCCGGCTCTGTAGTTAGAAAATCATTATTATTTTCTAACGTGCATGTACGTTCATTTTGTGAAATCGAGGAGTCAGTGATTTTACCTGGCGCTATTATAAATCGAAGCTGCAAAATTAAACGAGCAATAATAGATAGAAGCTGTGAAATACCTGCAGGGCTTGAAATTGGATTCGATCGTAAAACAGATGAAGATAACGGCTTTCGAGTATCCAAAAAAGGTATCGTACTGGTAACACGTGATATGCTCACTGAACTTGCAAAAAAACTAGCACGTCAAGCAAATGAAAATAAAAAATTAGCGTAATTACAAGTTAGATAAGTACGACAACAAAGCTTGCTCATTTATGAGCAAGTCCACACAGGTTAAAGGAAGTAGTAAATTAATGCATGTACTTATGGTTGCAGCAGAAAATGACGCGTTACCAGGCGCTAAAGTAGGTGGAGTGGCTGATGTGGTGCGCGATGCACCAAAGGCACTTGCAGATCAAGGGGTAACCGTTGAAGTTGTTATTCCAGATTACGGCTTTGAACCGCTTACACGTATTTATATTGGTGAAGTAACCGTTGTATTTAATGCTCTGCCTCACGTGTTAACACTGTTTAAAATACAGCAAACGAATAACAATGTGAGTCAAATTGTTGTTAGCCACCCGCTGTTTAGCGGATCTGGTAGTGTGTATTGTAACGATGCGCCAGGTAGACCGTTTGCAACCGATGCAACTAAATTTGCATTATTTAATGCAGCCGTGTGTGAAGCGTTATCACAAGGCTTACTTACACGCCCCAATGCATTGCATTTACATGATTGGCACAGTGCCTGTGTTGCTGTTTTGATTAAGTTTGAACCTCGTTATAGTTCACTAAAAAATATACACATTGCTTACACCGTTCACAATATTGCACTGCAAGGTATCAGACCATTTAAAAATGATGAATCAAGCTTGGAGACATGGTTTCCCTCACTGAACTATAATGGTCAGCATTTATGCGATCCGCGTTATCCACATTGTTTTAATCCAATGCGAAGTGCTATTAATTTAGCCGACAAGGTGCATTTAGTGTCGCCAACCTATAGCCAAGAAGTGCTTAGTCCGAGTAACTATGACAGAGGTTTTTTCGGTGGTGAGGGGCTTGAGCACGATCTGCAAAATAGTGCTAAACAAGGCAAATTAATTGGTATTCTAAATGGCTGTGAATATCCAGAGTCGAATACTAAAAACGCTGACTTGGACACTTTATATAAAAAAATTGAAAATACATTATTTGGCTGGATGAGTAACAATGAACAACTACAAAGTAGCTACTATATTGCACACCAACGACTACAGCAATTTAAAACCACGGTAGCTAGTGGCCCCTTAGTAACAAGCGTAGGGCGTCTTACAGAGCAAAAAGTATTATTACTGTGTCAGCAGGTAGATGGCCGTTTAGCTATTGATAGCGTATGTCAAATAATTAATAAGTATAATGGTCGACTCATTATTTTAGGCTCAGGAGATAAAGAGCTTGAAAGTATTTTTAGTAAAGCGATGGCGCGTAATTCAAATCTGTTATTTTTAAAAGGCTATGGGCAAGGTATTGGGGATTTAATGTATCAACTAGGGGATTTGTTTTTAATGCCTAGTTCGTTTGAACCTTGCGGTATTAGCCAGATGCTGGCTATGCGCGCCGGACAACCGTGTTTAGTGCACAGTGTTGGTGGATTAAAAGATACCGTTGAACATGATGAGAATGGTTTTAGTTTTAATGGCACTTCTTTAGCGTTGCAAGCAAGTAATCTGCTTAACTGCTTGGATGAAACTCTATCACTTAAAGAGCACGATCCTAAAAAGTGGCATAAAATAAAAGAAAGTGCACAACAAGCGCGCTTCTCATGGATTGAAGTGGCGGCTAATTACATAGCGCAGTTATATCGATAAACTGTTAAAGACAATAAAGTTTCGTGACAACTGTACCCGTTTAATGTTTAATTGCTTAGTCTGATATAAAAACTAAGAAGTAGGTAATGTGTCTGTATTTGTTGCAAGGCAAGCAATCTTCAATCGAAGTCAAAAAGTAGTCGCTTACGAGCTACTTTTTCGTGATAGCCCTAAAAATTATTTTCCAGATATAGCCGATGGGCAAGCGACAGCCAGACTTATAATGGAGAACCAGCTTAACCTCGGTACTCGCCATATTACATCAGGTAAAAAAGCGCTTATTAATATAGGACCTGAATCATTAAAACTCGATTTATGTGCTTTTTTACCTTGCCAAGATGTAGTCATCGAATTACTCGAAACAATAGAGCCTAACGATGACAACTATGAATTATGCAAAAGCTTATTTCATAGTAATTACAAATTAGCACTCGATGATTTTGTATACACACCACAGTGGGACCGTTTCCTAAAGCTGGTTAAACTAATAAAATTTGATATCGCAATCACACCTCTTGATGACATACTCCCTGTAGTAGAAAAACTCCAAGAACATAAGCAAATAAAAATATTAGCTGAAAAAATAGAAACGCAAGATGATTACCAACTAGCATTTGATATGGGGTTTGATTATTTTCAGGGGTACTTTTTTGCAAAACCGACCATGATAAAGCAAAAAGATATTAATTATAACTACGGTTTAATTGTCGCTATTTACGCTGAAGTAATGAAACCAAGCCCTGATATAAAAATTATTTCTGGTCTATTTGAACTCGATGCAGCCTTGGCTTATAAATTACTGCGTTTAATTAATAGCGGCGTATTTCCTATTCACGGTAAAATCACATCTTTAAAACAAGCACTTGTTTATTTAGGGCTCGATCGTTTAAAGAAGTTTGTCAGCTTAATTGTGACCGCTTATACCGCTGATAAAAAACCAACCGAATTGATGCAAGTGTGCGTAGTACGGGCGCGATTTAGCGAGTTAATAGCTAAGAGAGTAGCAAAGCACCAAGTAGGTGAAGCTTTTTTAACCGGACTATTTTCGTTGCTCGATGCAATTTTAGATCAACCTATGGGTTTACTCGTCGAAAAATTACCATTCCCTGAGGAAATAAAAGCCGCATTACTCGATGAAAAAAATACATTGTACTATATCTTAAATGTTGTTAAAGCATATGAAACGGGTAGCTGGTGGGCACTTGAGCAAGCCGTTATTCTGCTAAATATTGACAGTGCGATATTACCTAAAATTTATCAACAGTCTGTCGACTGGGCTGATAATTATAAAAATAATATTTAACGGACTCTAGCTTTAATGCGCAACTATAATATGGATTTTATACGGGGTATTGCCGTACTTGGTTTAGCTTACATGAATGGCTATGCGTTCGGGCTTTTTGAGCTAGGATACATTGGCTTGAATAATCCACCAATAAGCGATTTAGTTATTCATACCATTAGCACTTTATTTGTGGATGGACGATTTAGAACGCTTTTCAGCTTGCTATTTGGGGCGGGGCTTTACATCCAATGGCAGCAACATAAATCAACGGTGCAGTTAAAAAGCAGGCTTTACTGGTTAATGCTATTTGGTTTAGCGCATGGTTTTTTGCTCTGGGCTGGTGATATTTTATTTGTTTATGGTTTGTCAGGCTGGTTTGTTATTAAATATCTAGAAAGTGACAATGAATTACTTTTAAAGCATGGTGTCGCGTTTATTTTGTTGTGCGGTGTTACTACAGGGCTTGTGATGTATAGCTCACCAACCGATATTATTTATCGCGACTCTCAAGGTTTTACCTCTTTGTACAGCCCGCACTATATTGATTACTTTATTAGCAACCTAGGTATGAATACATTAATGATATTTATAGTACCAATAATGACTCTGTGGATGTGCGCAGGTATTATGCTCATCGGTATTTATTTGTATAAACAAGGTGTATTTAGTGAAGGCTTAAATACACAACAGCTAGTAACCGTCATTATTGCAACCACCGTTTTTAGTGTGTTAAGGCTCTATACCTCGCAATACAACAGTGGCTTTATGTATGCAATGCAAGAGCTACTAAATATGTTTGCTGCGCTTGGTATGGCTACGTTTTATATTCATTTAATTGTTAATTTTTGTAATAACAGCCCACAAATAGGCACGCTTATCCAGCAAGCGGGGCGGTTAGCATTTACCTTGTATATTAGCCAAACGCTTATACAGCTGTTGCTATATAAAGTGCTATTTACGCATTGGGTTCTTAGTTTTAATCGAATTGATTATTGGTTAGTAGCGACCGCATTGGTTGTATTGCAACTGATATTTACAATTATATATAGTCGTTATTTTGATCAAGGGCCGCTTGAATATCTGTGGCGCAAATTAACGCAAGCAAAAATTAATGCTTAAACAGTTATAAATATTAAATTAGGGGAGAAAAAATAGTGTGGGTGGTTTACACTACTCGCCTTAAAAATTACTACGCCATAAGTGCCATGACTGAATTAAAACGTTTAAATAAATTTATTAGTGAAACAGGGTTTTGCTCTCGCCGCGAAGCCGATAAATATATTGAGCAAGGTCGTGTCAGCGTTAATGGAAGCTCCCCTGAAATGGGCGTAAAAGTAGCTGCTACCGATGTCGTATTAGTGGATGGAAAGCCCCTTAAAGAAACACCAAAGCGTGTTTATATTGCTTACAATAAACCGGTCGGTATAACGTGTACAACCGAAAGTAAAATTCAGAGTAATATTATAAGAGCAGTTAATTATCCGACGCGTATATTCCCAATTGGGCGTTTAGATAGACCTTCTGAAGGCCTTATATTTTTAACTAATGAAGGCGACATTGTTAATAAAATTTTGCGTGCGGGTAATAATCATGAAAAAGAATATATCGTTACAGTAGATAAACCACTTAATCGTCAGTTTGTTACCAAAATGGCAAATGGCGTGCCTATTCTCGACACTGTTACTAAAAAATGTAAAGTGACACAAAGTGCTCCTAAAGAATTCAAAATAGTCCTTACACAAGGTTTAAACCGTCAAATACGACGTATGTGTGAATACCTAGGTTACGAAGTGGTTACCTTAAAACGTACCCGTATAATGAACGTGACACTCAAGGGTTTAAAAGTAGGGCAATGGCGTCACTTATCAGATATTGAAATGGCGCAAATAAACGACTCAATCGCAGACTCAGGTAAAACTCAAGAGCACTCGGTCGATAGCAATAAACAATCAGAAAATAATACGCCGGCAGTCACTACAAAACGTGATTTTCAGGGCGAAAACCCACGACGCTTTAGTCAAGGCGAGCGAAGTGGTGAGCGCAACGCTCAAAGAAGTAACGGCAGTAGTGAACGTAAAAACGAGCGAAGTAAAGCCCCATACCAAAAGCGCTCTACAACCTATGTTGGTAAGCCAAAGAGCATTAAAGAGAATCAATCCTCTGACTCTAAATCGAGTTCCAGAAAAATCCTGGCTCTAAAAAAATAAATTAAAGTGTCATTATTTCAATTTTAAATCAGAGCCTGTTGACCTTCTAGTTTAAAAACCTCTCAATCTAGGGACTATTTATCTAGGGACTATTTAATTGAGCAAAGCCTCTGAGCTTTGCTCTCGTTTCTCCCTCACCTCTATGTTGATAACACAAAGTAAATCTCCCCTAGACAGGACTCGAAGAGCTGCGCGTGTTTGACATTTATGCATTGTTGCCGACAATAGCCTGCACCAATGCAATCGTAAATCAAAAGTTTTTAACGCAGTTACCGTTAGTTTTAAGTCCTCAATTAAGTCAGTATATAATACCAAACTGCATAAATCTTTGATCAATTTAACGAATTAAATTGCACTATAACGTCGTTAAAAATTTTTATTTAGAACAACTAGATATAAAAATTTTTGCCTAGTTCTAGCGTGATTTTCTTAACATTAAATAGACCCCATATATAAGCAGATTGGTATAAGTGTATATCTAACTTCGTTGTATAAAACCGATTGATTCTTTAGCCTTTTATCTTCTTGTTTAAAAATTTTTCTTACTAAGCTTGTTTTTTAAAATGTTAAATTCTTGTATTTATACTATATCGGATGATTTTCAGGGTATAAATAGATTAATTAGAATCTTTATGGCCACTTTATAAAAAACGTATTAGTGAATTCAACCTCTTGTATGTTAAGTACTTTTTAAAGATGCGTGTATATATGATAGCCCGAATAAAGTACGCTTTTGTATTAAATCTTCATCAGTATGAAAAAAGAGCAACTTTTACTTGATTTATGTTTTTTTGGGGACTAAAGTAAACGGGAAGTTAAGTGGTTGTGCCTCTTTCGGGTGCCTACTTACTATGGATAGACGGTAGCTATATTAAAAGGACTTTAATAATGATTAATTGTGTTCAGAGAACTTTAAGCTTAAATATCACGCTTTGTATTCTTGGTCTATGTAATATAGGCAGTGCGCTGGCTTCAGATAATACGTGCGATGCTAATTTTCAAGTAGTTAATTATACGCCTCAAGTATGTTATTCAGAGTATAACTCAAATACCTGTGTTGACACTTGTGAGGCGGCTGATCCTGAATTTCAACCGCTTTGCTTTAAGCCCCTCTCCATTCCCTGCGACACACTTACGGATTTGCGTAATACAGCGAACGGTTTTCAACAACGTGAAAATTATTCTTGGTTTCATGTCTCTGATTTATTAACTTATGAAGCGCTTTTATCCGATTTAAATATTTTCCAACAGCAATTATATATAGAGCTTTATGCTGAATTTATTAATCCACCAAGCTATTTTGGCTTTAGCCCCGCAAGCGATCAATTTAGAAGAGAAAATTTTCGTTTAGCATTACTTTCATCACTTGAAAGGCTAACAACACCTTTACGTTATGCTGCTGTGTATCGACGTTTTACATTGGGTGTGTCATTAGAAAACACACTAAATAGCTCACTTTCAGAGATGTTTAGACAGATAGATACTTTTCCCTACTTTTCTAGTACTCAAAAGTCAGAACTAAAGACCGAGTTAAATAGTGTGCGAGCTAGACAAGTTCGTTTTTGGCAGTTATTGAAAAATTATGAAGCCGAAAAAATAGCATCAGGTAGAGTAAATTTACTCAACCGACGTCTTGAGACCTACGTAAGTACCTTAAAGTCACTTCCAATTGAGCTGCAAGATAAGCTTATAAATAAATCATCGAACTTACCTGATGACATTAACGTTCAATTAGCGAAATGTGGTAACGACATTTGTTTTAATAAAATAGTAGCCCCTTCAAATACTTTGTTTTACCCCGATTTCGACCTGCAGCTCTTAAACTTTGAACGCGTATTAGTTGCGCTCAGTAATGAAGCCGCAGCATTCACTAATGTGTATGATGGCGATTATCAAGTCGTTGAACCTAGTCTTTTAAAATCTCCAGATTTTGCGGGATTTATTAATAACAAATTAGCGGATTATAAAGCACTTCGCTCTCACGTGAACTTAGAACGCTTAGCAACCGCTATTAATATTGCTTACCTTTCAAAAAATCAGACAGGTAAAGAAATTCTTGCAAGGTTAGCGCAGCAAAGCGATACAACTGAAAATATGGGGTTGTCGAGTATTGCAGCATTGAATAAAAAACCTATATTACTTTGTAAAGAATTTAGAGAAATCAACCCCGAACTGAGCTCTATTCAACAAGAGAGCTTTGATTTAGCACTGCAAGGTCGAGAGATGATTAGCTTAATCACTCGAGGCGGTTATACACAAGCATTGATGGACCAACTTACTTCTCTAATAACACGTTTAAATGAGTTAGCAGCCAGAAGTGTTGTGATCGCAAATATTGAACAGTTTACGGATGATCGCTTACTCACTATGAGCTGGTCATTATTTGACTTACATGAGCTAAATGAAAATAAGCAACTAATAGAAATAGAATACTTTGAATACAACGGTATGTTTTGGACGCCGACAATGTCGGCTGGTTTATCTGAATTATTTCCTGCGATTGAAAGTATAGGTACATCAATAAACTCGATTTTGCCAAACGGTATTGCGACTAACTCACCACTTAACGATTTACAAATTACTCTGAAGCAATCTGCATACAATGCCTGTTCGCTAAACAATCAAAAAATAAATATGGTGATCAAAGTCACAGATGAGCAGGGAAGCATTAGCAGACAAGTTTTAACGTCGAAGTTTGAACAAATATAATCAACTTAAAGGATATAAGAATGAAAATAATTTTACTTGCAATCGCCTCATTAACTACGTCGGTGCATGCCAGTGATTTTCCTGTAGACGTTTTTGATGCGAGTACTCAGTGTACTTCAAGAATGACGGGGACGGGTGAGCGATTTGTACCTCCGTGTCACTTTTCTGAGGTCAGTCTTGATTCGGATCAAAATACTAATTACAGCAATAGTTCGATTGTTCGAAGTGGTTTATTTAAAACGGTTTTAGACTATAGCTTTACCTGCGAATCTATTCGACCTTTGTCGGTTCGTTATAATCTAACTGCGGGCGTTGATGCAAGCTCTTCTAATAGAGTATCGGGCTCACGTTCGTATGAAAATAGTAATATAGAGCTAACGCATGGATTTACAAATAGTATTTTAAATTTTGCAAGTTTAGAAGGGGTCACAGGTTTTCAAGCTATAAAACCTGGCTGTAAATTAACTGTTCAACAATTACTTACTTATCCAGAGCCACGGTACTTTAACCAATTAACAACCCATTTGGTTTCTTATAATAATCAATTAAAATTGCTAATTAATATAGCAACACCTTCTAGTAATCATATCAACTTAATAAGCACAATTGATAACACATTAGCCACATTAGAGTTCTTACAATTTGATATAGAGGATGAGTTTTTACTTGATACAGTTCAGGTAACTATTGCTGATCTTATTGAATCAAAATCACACTTAACCAATACCTGCAGTGCAGGCAGTAGCTCAACGTTATGTAGTGCTGAAATTTCAAACCTCAGAAACTTTATTTCTAATAGTTTAGTGTTTAACGAAGGTCGAATATCTCAATTATACAATTTTTTAAATGAGCAAGTTAGCTGGCTCAGTGGTAAACCTTTAGGTCGAGATCAATTTATTCTATCAAATGGACTAAATAAATTGAGCAGCCAACTTTAGTAAATATTTAATGCAGCCATCTGGCTGGAAGGATCTATAACCCCAGTAAAGGAACTTTAAAAATGTATGGAAAATTAATAACAGCGACTGTTGTTACTGCATTGCTGCAAAGTACTGCTGCACATGCTTTACCTGATTCACGAAAGGGAAATCCTCTCGATGCAATCGGTGTTCAAACCCCAGCAGGAGTTGGTGATGTTATTGTCGATCATGAAAACGCAAATACATTGCATGTTGGGCCCGCGTCAGTAAAGCAAATTCGCGGTACTTACGCAGAGCTTGGTGCAGCAGGCCCACAATGTGCTGATTATATTAATATTAAATCTCAAGCATATAGACAACTTGCAACTCCAGTATTACAAGAACAAGCTTACCTAAATAATGATTTTGTAAGTAACTGGTATCAACTTACATACGGTATTCCACGTGCAAATATTGATGGTTTAAACGAAATCAAAAAAGCGCGTAAAATAATTAATGACGCAGCATTAGAAAATGATGGTGTGATTGATAACTATTACAGACTAAAAACACAATGGACTGGTATTGAAACCGAGTATGCATTACTACTCGAAGAGCGTGATAAATTAGATCGCGCGCAATCGGACGAAACAACCAATTGTATTGTAACAAGTGGCGGTGACTCTAACAGAATGTACTCTTGTATTGTTGGTGTTATGAATAAATACCAGCCGCTTAAGGATGCTTTAGCTGTAAAGATCACCTCAATTGAAGGACAGCGAAATGCAATTCGCTCGGACTATTATGTAGCGAAAGGCCTGTATGACGCTTATAAAGAGAAAATAGATGTAGTTAGTGACAATGTTGCTTTCCATGCTCAAATATTGGCTGCACAAACAATTATTTCTAAAAGTGCTTTTGAGCTAGAAGATAAGTTAGTTAAAACTGAAGGGGTTAAAATTACTGGTTTAGCAAGTGCCGGTTATAACCTGTGGGACCAAGAGCGAAACCTACTTGCTAATACGCTTTATAATGCAGGGCACGGTAACTATAGCGTGAAACAACTGGATGTATTTAATGTGCGCTTAAATTCTGGCGTCACCCGTAATAATCCAAACGTTGATGTTGAAGGTCAAAGTGTTTTTTCGAAAAACGTGTGGAGTTTCCCAGCTGATACTTTGTTAAACAATAACATAGTTAGTGATTGGTCGATGCCATTTGAGCGGGAAAACCGTGGCGATACAATCCACTTTGACGCAATGGATAAAAATTCATTTGCGGCAGGCGGAATCGACTTTTTTGTCACTAAAGATGCACGTTGTGGTGAATATACTCAGGAAGTCGAAGAGCATTATTCAGGCACTGATAACAACGTAACCGTGTCTTGGAAAGTAATTCGAAAACTATACGAACCCCAACCAAACCGAGTTGTTTTAACTGCAAACTTGGGACTTGCTTATAACTATTACGCATACCCAGGTCCTATTAAAGGCGAATGTTCAATTGACGTTGATCGTATGAACAGTTACTGGAGAAATAGTGGCAAATCTAAAGGTTGGAGTTGGTTTAGAACTAAAACAAATAGCTGGGATAACATTCGTGAGTCTGCCCGTGAAAACTTAGGTATGGATTGTAAGCTCGATCTAAAACCTCAATCAAATGATCCAAATGTTGCCGCAGAAATTGCACAAAATATTGAAGTGCAAATGTACAACGATATGTGGCAAATGTTCCTATCAGTTTACGCAGAGTCTTACGATATTGATGTTGTTGAGCCTGCTGTAACTGATGCCGGTGAAAGTGATGTTGGCGCAACGTTAGGCAGTGGTTTAACGAAAATATGCCCGATGAACGTTTATTGCCAATTCGGTAACATTGTTTTACGAACACTCGATAAAATTGGTGGTTCTAAAGCACAAGGCACTACTTCTCATGTTTCAACTCAATACGGAAAAATTTGGAAACGATTTGAGAAAAACACATGGAATGTGCAAGAAGGAAGTGCATTGATTAGAGCTAAAGTGTGTGTAGATGAAACACAGTGTAATTAGTTTATAAGTATAAAATGGGGAGGTTACTCCCCATTTTCTCAAGATAATTTATTTTATATATAGGATTTGGTTATGAAAACAAGTTTGATTACTGTAATCGTGATTATTATATCTTTAGCAAGTTATTTGGGGATAGTTAATTACAATCAGAGCAATCATGTGTCGCAAAACGAGGGTATAGCTCAATCAATTAATGATGATTCGCACAAGGAAACCTCCACTTTAGCTGATCCGCTTCACACAGATGAATTAAAAATAAAGAATAAATTGAGTACTGAAAAAGTGTCAGGATCAGTTGATATACAAGAGATTGTTCAAGAAAGCCTTGAAACCCCGCTTAGCCAAGAAGATGAATATTATAGTTTTATAATTTCGGAGTTTCCTCAGCTAGAAGATGATGTTGCGACTTACCGCAGCGCTGTAAAAACGCAACGCGATAATGTTGAAATTTACGAAGCCCATGTTTCTGAACGCAATAAACGTGTTGCAGCTAACAAAAGTACGAGCCCAAGCTCTGATACTGAATTGACGTATCAACGAGACTTACTCTTAGAGCAAGCCAAAGAGCTTGGTAAGCAAGCAATGTTTCTGAACGAAGCGATAAGAAATGCAGCATATAATTAGTCTAATAATAAAATAATCAAGGAATAGAGTATGAAATGGAAAAATAGCATAGCAGCATCAACATGTATTTTAATGTCAGCATGTGGTGGAGGCTCAGGTAGTGATGAACAACCGAAAAGTGTTGGTACAGCAAAAACTAATGCAACCCCTGTTGCGCAAATTATGCCAAAAACATCAAATTTAAATTTAGGCTCTGCTACGACGTTTAACGCATCACAAAGTTATGATTCTGACGGTGATGCTTTGAAATATAATTGGGAATTAATTCGCAAGAATGATCAAGTATCTATACCTCTGGATAAAAACGATAGTGAAGAAATTGTGATTACTTTACAAGATGAAGGAGAGTATATACTTCGCTTAAAAGTAAGCGATGGCAAATTATTTAGTCCTTTAGCTGAGTTGCCTTTAAAGATAGTTAGTACTGCGGACTTAACGCCTCGTGCCGGTACTAATTTTACTGTAAAGAAGGGTCAAGTAATTAACCTCAATGGAGCTGATAGCCGCACCCTAGATGGGCTGATCACAGCTTATAGTTGGAGTATCACTGAAAAACCAGCTGGCAGTACTGCAACTATATTTAGTAACCAACGCGTGAAAACAAACTTTGTAGCGGATGCTATAGGTCAATATACAGCCGAACTTACTATTGAAAATAGTTCAAATCAGGTAGCAAAAGATACGGTTGTGATTACAAGTGATGATTTAGCTAAAAACTCATCACCTGTTGCTATTTTAACAAGCGAAAAAACGCTTATTCTCCCTAATGAAATACTCCAAATTGACACAAGTAAAAGTTATGACCCTGATCGCTATGAACAACTCTCATATAGCTGGTCCGTGCTTTCTTCACCAGCAAATAGTGATGCTACACTGAGTTCGCAAACAGGGGCTAGCACTAGCTTTTCAGCATCTGTAAATGGAAGTTATAAAATAGCCCTACGGTTAACCGACTCGCAAGGTGATTACAGCGATGCTACTTATCAAGTTGAAGTTGGAACAAGTAATCAAGTCCCTATCGCGAAGTTAGGCTCTGATACTTCGATTACTCTAGAGACTCCAATTTCATTGGTATGCGACTCATGCTTTGATCCAGAGGGATCCGATCTTAGCTTTACTTGGAAATTACTAGGAAAACCTGCCAATAGTAATCGTGAAATTGAATCACCAACAACAGTAAATGCAACGCTTACACCGGATGTTATTGGGGAATATATCATTGCTGTTACTGTTTCTGATGGTCAGTTACAAACAGCATCCAATACTCAAGTACTCGATGCTAGAGTTAACAAAAAGCCTATTGCAAAAATATTAACATCTGATGAAGCATATTTAGGCAATAAAATACTCTTAGATGGATCAAAAAGCTACGACCCTGAAGGTGCAACGTTAAGCTATGAATGGAAAATCATTGAACAACCTAGTAATGATGAAATTTATACCGAAGCGGATGGTAAAGCTCATTTTACTTCTTCAAGCACAGGGAAGTACGTTGTCTCATTGCGCACTAATGATGGCGTTCAGTTCTCAGATCCTAAAACCATAGCAATTAGCGTTAAAGATGACCTTGCACCAGTCATTGCACTAAAAGGCGAGGATAACCGCACCATTGCGTTAGGTGACTCTGTCACTATTGATGCCACTCAAAGTTATGATCCAGAGGGGACGGCGCTTACATATTCGTGGTCATTACAAAAACCTGTTAATTCATCAATTAGTATAGTTGATAGTAGTGCACAAATAGTTGAGTTTACTCCTGATATAGGCGGTATTTATATCGCAGAGTTGATGATTAAAGATGCAGCGAATAATACCGCAAGTAAAAAAGTAACCGTTGAAGTGACTCAACAGTCAAACACTCTTATCGGAACAGTGAAAGGACGTATTGTAGATACCACTTTAAATGGTGTCGAAAATGTGACATTCAATATTAATGGAAAAAAATATAGTACTGATAAGCAGGGGGTTTTCAATGTTGAAGTGAATATTGACGAAGGCAGCTTAATTACAGTAACAACAGAGGATGAACGCTTAGCTGAGTCTAAATATGTCACTGCGGCCATTTCTCAACAAGATTTCATTATTGATATGGGGAATTCGTTTGTACCTGTTAAACAGGACGTTGATACTTATTTATGGACTTGTGCTGAGTACACTGGATCTAAAAATGTTAATTTGCGCTTTAATATGATTGATACTTTTCCTGAGGCTACAAAATTTATTCCTACGTTTGATCAAACATTTAGCCATATTGTTGATACGAATAAAATAATTGCACTCCCTTCAACAGCAACGTTCGAACTAATGGTCGACGAGGGTCTAGAAATAACCGCGCCAGGCTCGAGAGTGACCATCTATTATGCACCTGTTTTAGGGGCTATGAATATTATAACCATTTGCAACCAATAAAAAGGAAATTAAAAAATGAAGTTAGCTAAATCTTTAATGCTATTAATGTTGTTTACTTTTGGAGCCAGTGCGGTAGAGCCAATTTATGTAGGCGGCACCCAATATAGCTATACAGATAGTGATTTCGAACCAATCTTCGTTAATGGAAGCGTGACAGGTTATGAAGCCGAAATAGATGTATTACTCGATGAATATGATGAATATCTAGAGGGTTATCCTGAATTGATTTTTGATATTAGCGGCGGTGCCGCTGGCTCTATTGGTGGGCAGCCATTAAAAGTTGAAATGGATGCTTCCTGCTCGGGTATTGACGTTGGTTATGATGCAGATTTGATATTAAATCGCAGAGGTAAACTCACACCAGCGCGTTTCTCGATTTATAAGCGACTACAAACAGATGGGCAATGCAAGAAGTTAAAACTGAAAGTAAGTAAAATGGGCTCTTCAGTCTTAGACAATGAAGCAACAATAGATGCTTTTAACGTTAATTTAATCATTTATTTGAATTTAATTTAAAGGAATAAAAATATGAAAAAACAAATAGTAACGATATTTTTTTGCGCATTAAGTATGCTAACAGCAAAAGTAATGGCCTTTGAGGAATCTCCTCTTGTACGATGTTGTGACCATAGAGATAGGTTTTGTGAACCTTTTGAAAGAAATCATTCTTTTTCAGAACAACAAATGCTTGATGCTGCTAAGCCTATGAATTTAAGTGAGCCAATATATGTTGGGGGTGCCAGATATACTTTGAATAAGTCAGATTTTAATCCAGTTTATTCCACAAGAGTGATTCATAGACCTTGCCGAGGAGGTGATCCTATTATCATTAATACTTTGGTTGGTTATGAAGTTACTTTCCCTGTAGATGGTGATTATGGTCAAAACCTTTTCTTTGACATAAATGGCCGCTCTAATAAAACAATGAACTTAGCCGCTTCGTGCGGTACTTTCAATGCTAGTGATTCAGGGAATAAATTTGTCATTTCTAAACAACAAAATACAGCGCAGAGCTGTAAAAATATGAAAGTAAAATTTACATTTTCAGACCGTACGGCACCCGTTACTATAGATCTAACAGTAACGATATCTGAACAACTTTAATTTTCAAAATTTAATGGAGATCTTAAAATGAAAGTACTGAGTTTCCTGATTGGAACCATTATATCTATTACTTTAAGCGGCACGGTGCTTGCCAAAGTGGATAGTGGAGCTGATAAGATAATTGGTATCCCACCAGTGCAACCATGGCCCCCAATAGAGCCTTGCGCATATATTAAAGATCCAATTTTAGACCCGTTGCAATATATTAGCCAAATGCAAACACCTGATCCTATTTATATAGGTGGGGAACGTTATATATTGAATAAAGAGAATTTCACGCCCATTTTTACGACGGTTGTTTACACTTGTCCAGGGTTAGATCCACTCGTAGTACGTAAATATACGGGGTTTGAAATATCACTGCCCGTTTATAATGACTTTGGTCAGCCAATATTTTTTGATATTGCTGGTCGAACAGACAGACATATGAACTTAACAGTATCTTGTGGAACGTTTAGCGCCTCTGATTCGGGAGATAAATTTTATATCTCGCAATCAGTAGTAACAAATGGAAGTTGCGATACATTAACGATGAAGTTTGAATTCACAGCTACGGCAATTCAGCCCCGTAATCTAGATTTAAGTCTTTCTATTTCAGAAGAGTTATAAATTAGCGGAATTAGTGCTTTATTTTACAGTTAAGTGAAGCACATTTAATAAACAATAAGGATGTAGAATGAAAAATTTACTAATAGCGTTCGCCTTAATTACAGGCGCGGGAAGTAGTTATGCCGAGGAGCAAACAAATACGCTCAATGTTGGCAAGGAAATGGTAACTTTAACTGAAACTGATTTCAGGCCTATTGTTATGTCTTGGGCAAACAGAGAGGTTGTGACTGGTTATGAAGCATTAATAGATATTACAGATACTGAATCTTCGCTTATTTTTAATGCAAATGGTGAAATATCTGCTAGATGGTTTGCTTCTAATTTTGCTATGACAACTAAGCTCAGTTGTAATGGTATCCCAATAGGTATGAGCAAAGTGTATGGTCAGCGAAAAGCAGGTCAATCTATTCCTGCAAAGCCTGCTATTACTGAATTGAGACATAACCTTGACGGATGTGAGCAACTAAAGGTTGAATTATTTAAGGAAGGGTCTTTGAGTCGTCAATTTTATACGCGAATTCAAAATATTTCGCTGTCTATTTCAGTTCAGGCTCTTGGTATAACTCAAGGAGAGATATAAAAATGTTTAAAATTATCATAAGTGTAGGCTTACTTACTGCAAATTCGATGAGTTTTGCATCAGAGATTGGCCAAGTATTTTCTAATGTCGATATGGAACAACAAGATAATCGATATGAGCTAGTGTTGTACCCAAAACAGTTTGAAAGTGCTGCAGTGGTTGACCTTAAATTAGATGTGCAGGGCAATGGTGAGTTAATGTCACAAATGCAACCGGTTTGCACTCAGTGGCAAGAGAATACATGTACGGGTTCGTATAAAGATATTCTACATAATGAATTTTTGCACGAAGTCGATGTAGCGCTTTATTGTGATGATGAGCTGTTATATCAAGAAAGGAAAAATAATAGCGAATTCACCAATGAAGAAATTAGCTCATTGAGTAGCCACTTGTCATTTAATAAATCGTTAGTAAAAACTAACTCGTTAAGTTGCAATGAAGTTAAGCTGACTATTCAAACTATGCATGGTGATAATGACGCTAATATCCAAGGCCGAATTAACTTGCTGAACAGCACTTCAGGTTTGAGTAACGAAAACTATGAGCTTTTAAAATGAAGGCACTACTTTTAGTACCTAGCTTATTTTTTTGCTCTGCTGCTATTGCACAACCTGTTGATGTTGGGGGAGCGATATATGAACTGAAATTTAGTGATTTCTTGCCAATAAAAGTACCTTATGCTGGCAGCGAAGCAGTTATAGCTTACCAAGCAAAAGTTAATGTAGACGGTGATTATGCTCAGGACTTAACGTACCGCATTGGTGGAAAAGTCGAAACAAGGTGGTTTGCAGGGAATATGGCGGTGAGTTTGTCTGCTACCTGTGATTCACCATATATAGATCAACCAATATTTATTGGTGAAGATCTTGATTATGGTGATAGATACCAAAACATTTCTTACTTAGCTAAGCCAAGTTTTACTAACACGCTAAATACGGGTGGAAATTGCCAAGCGCTGACTGTTCGAATAGATAAAGAAGGGCATTTAAGTCGTCAATTTTATACCCGTGTCACAAATCTTGAATTTAATGTTCAAATAATAGAAAAGCTATTTTAATCACTGCAAGGCACTTATTTAGTGCCTTTTCAGTATGGCTTTTTATCTTTCAAGGTCAAATTTTAGTCCTTAAAGATTAACCGGTCCTAATACACACGCTAAATAATCAGTTACCACGACAGAGAAATAACTCAACAATAAAGTATAAATTACATTATGTGGTTGCCATGTTTAAGTGAACTTTAACATGGCAAGTAGGTTTTTTAGTCCGTAAAACTGATTAATATTTTATAAAAATGGTATCGTAAGGAACAACCCATGAAATATTTTTTAATGTTGTGCGCTTGCTTGATTGCAAATAATACTTTGGCTCTACCGACCTATTTTATTGGTGAAGCTATGCATATTAATAAATCCGATATGCAAGCAATAACACAATTTTATAGACGAGATAATGGGGTCGATAAATACGCAGAAGTAGCTTATGAAGTAGAATTTCCGATATATGGAACATTTGGGTTAAATGAAATAGACATTGAGCTTACTGGGGGTATAAATTCGGCGTGGTATTCGTCAAACTTTGCAATGAAGGTTATTGTATATTGCAATGATATAGCGTTAGCGAGTGACCTTTCGTATGGCGTACGATACGAACGCGCCAGCTACATAGTTAAGCCTCAAATTCGCAGCGAACGCCAATCCATACCGCAAGGGTGTGATACTGTTAAAATAAGAATGGAGAAGCAAGGGAACTTGTCTCGTATGTACTTTACTAACATTGAAAAAATTGACGTCAGATTATATATCACAAACAAGTTTTAATAGTAATTTGGTGAATTAAACTTCAGGAATCAATAGCAGTGATAGATTTATTATCCAGAGTTCAGGTTAGTTAAGCCTTTTTACTAAAGCTATTGTTTATAAAGGCTTAGGCTTAGTTATATTATGGGTAAGCTGCTAAGATGCGCTCTAATGATGTAGAAAGAGTATAGAAGTAACATGTCAAAGTTTATCTTTATGGGTAAGCCCGACATAATGGGTAAAAACAACAGTAATGGGTTTGCGCCTAAACGTACGGCAAAGTCAGGCACAGAGTTATACCCGCTCACGTTAGTTGTAAACTCAGTTGAACGACAATTAGAAATAGAAGCCATATTAGAAGAGCATTCGCTGCTTGCTTCAATTGAAGTTAAAGCAGAAGTACCAGAAGATATTCGGGAACTTGACTTTGCGCTTAGCAAGTCAACACCACAAGTATTTGATAAAGTATAAGGCCCTAGAACGTAACGCACCATGTTTATGCGGCAGTGAAAAAAAGTATAAAAAGTGTTGTGCTTAGTTTAATACGATTTTTATAAATAGCCTTTCTTATTTTTATAGTATTAAAAATGCCACTGAGTTTTAATCAGTGGCATTTTTTACGCATGTTTGGTTATAAACTCAACTACTTTCGTGGTTCGTAATCTATTCCAAAGATAACGGTATACAGTACTGGAACCACAATTAAAGTAAGAATGGTGGCAAAGCCTAAACCAAACATAATGGTCACTGCCATTGATTGGAAAAATACATCAAACAGCAGAGGTATCATCCCCAAAATTGTTGTGATTGCAGCCATTGCTACCGGCCTTACACGGCTCACGCCTGAGTCAAATACAGCCTCATAAGGTGATTTACCTTCTCGCAGCTCCAAGTTTATTTGATCGACCAATACAATACCGTTTTTAATTAACATACCACTTAAACTTAATAAGCCAAGTAACCCCATAAAGCTAAACGCTGTATTCATAATGAGTAAGCCTGCGCTGACACCAATAATAGCTAATGGCACCGTTGCCCAAATAACCAAAGGTTGCTTAACTGAATTAAACAGCAAAACAGTCACTGCAAACATCGCTAAGTAACCAAGTGGTAATGAACCAAATATTGCTTTTTGAGCTTTACTTGATGATTCAAACTCGCCGCCCCATTCCAACTCATAACCGCGTGGTAACACCATGTTTTCTATAGGGCCGCGAATACGAGCAAATAGCTTAGCGGGTGTTTCGTCGCCTAATACATTATTATCTGCCATTACGGTAATGGTTCGTTTACGATCACGGCGCATTATTAGGCTATCTTCCCACTGCACAATAAACTCATCAACAACTTGAGTTACAGGCACGAATACACCTAGAACAGGGCTATATATTTGTAAATCATGCACGCTTTCTACGTTTAAACGCTCGTTAGCTGGTGAGCGTGCAATAATAGGCAACAGCTGCGTACCATCACGGTATACACCTACTTGCTTACCCGAAAGACTGGTAAGTAATACGTTATCAAGATCTGATTTGCTGATCCCTAAGCGACGTGCTTTTTGTTCATTAAATTGTGGGCGAATCATTTTGGTACGTGCACGCCAGTCATTACGAATATTATAGGCACCATCATCGTTACCAATCAGCTCTTGCGCTTTTGCAGCGAGCTGTCTTAAAACAACGGGATCAGGACCAGAGAAACGCGCCTCTATTTTAGCATCAGTAGATGGGCCTATTTCCATAGGTTTAATTTTTAGCTGAGCAGAGAGCGCATGATTTACTGAATAGTCTCGTACTTTTTGCATTACTGTTGCAACAGCTTCTCTATCTTTTACGCGAATAATCAATTGCCCGTATGCGGGGTATGACTTTTCAGGTGCGTAGGTAAGCATAAAGCGCGGCGCGCCTTGACCTGTAGTACTTGTAATTTCTTCTACTAATTCATTACTTTGTAAATATGCTTCAAGTTGCTTAATACCTTCTAAGGTTGAGCGAATGTCAGAACCTTGATCTTGCCAGTAATCAACATAAAACATTGGGGTGTTAGAAGCAGGAAAAAACGATTGTTTCACAGATCCAAAACCAACCACAGCAGAACACAATAAAATAACCATTAAAATAAGTGTGGTTTTTCTAAAGTGCATTGCACCATCTAAAATAGCTTTATAGCCATTAAAAATAAATCCTTTGTACGGATCGTCTTCTTCTTGGCCTTCCTCATTTTTAAACTCAGTTTCTTTAAACATTAAGTTGGCAAAAAATGGTGTAAGCGTAATGGCTGTTATCCAGCTCAATAAGAGAGAAATAAATAACACCCAAAATAAGCTACCAGCAAATTCACCACTGGCATCAGAGCTTAAACCTATGGGGGCAAAGGCCGTGACTGCAATAACGGTTGCTCCCAGTAATGGCCACTTTGTTTGTTCTACTATATTAACGGCAGCCTTTAGCTTAGTTTGCCCGCGCTTAAGGTTTATTAAAATACCTTCGGTTACCACTATCGCGTTATCAACCAACATCCCAAGGGCAATGATGAGTGCGCCCAGCGATATGCGTTGCAAGTCGATAGCAAACAATTTCATAAAGATGAAGGTACCCAATACAGTAAGCAGTAAAATACCACCAATCAAAATACCGCTTTTTAAGCCCATAAATAACAGTAATACAACAATAACAATCGCAATTGCTTCTAATAGGCTAACAATAAACCCATCAACCGACTTTTCCACTTCTTTTGGCTGGTTATACACTGAGCTTATGTCAATTCCATGAGGTCGTTGGTACTCAAGCGATGCTAAATGTTTATCTATATTTTTACCAATATCAACGACATTAACGCCAGATGTAAACGACACGCCAATTAAAAGTGCTTGATTGTCGTTAAAGCGAATAACATTGTTTGGTACTTCAGCGTATTCTCTATAAACCTTGGCCACATCACCTAAATAGATAAGTTCGCTTGCACCTGGTTTTGAAATAAGAAGGGTTTCGAGTTCTTTTACATCCTTAAATTCACCAGTAGGGTGTAAGCGGATGGATTCATCGCCGACGCGAATTTTTCCTGCATTTGATACCGTATTTTGCGACTGCAGTAATTGAAAAATATGACTAGGCGCAATCCCTAGTTGAGCTAGCTTTCGGGTAGATATTTCTACGAGCACTTGGGCTTGTTGCTCGCCAGCTATTGTTACTTTACTCACCCCTTTAACAAGGACGAGTTCGCGTTTTAAGTAATCTACGTAATCTTTAAGTTCATCATACGAATAACCATCACCCGTTACCGAGTACATAACACCGTAAACATCGGCAAAATCGTCCAAAATAGTACTAGGGTAAACACCACTTGGCAGAGAAGGCGAAAGATCGTTAATTTTACGTCGCATTTCGTCCCAAATTTGGCGAAGTTGCTCTTTACGATACGTACTTTTCATCTCTACCGAAATTTGCGACTTACCGTTAGATGAAATAGACGTAACGTAGTCAACATAGGGTAACTGTTGAATTGCATTTTCGATAGGAAAGGTGACCTCTTCTTCAACCTGTTGCGGCGAAGCACCTGGGTACATGGTAATCACCATGGCCTTTTTAAGTGTGAATTCTGGGTCTTCTAATTGCCCTAAATCAAAATACGAGACACTACCGCCAATTAATAGCAGTAAGGTAAACATCCAGCTGATGACTTTTTTCTCTATGGAGAGTTGTGCAAAGCTCATACTTATAAGCCTCGCTCTTTGTTCCATGCGCGTACTTTCATACCTTCTTTTAACGAATGCACACCCGCTGAAACAACAATTTGACCTTCCTCAATACCGCTGAGCACTTCAATACCATCGCGGTGAAGTTGACCAATTTTAACTGCTTGTTTGTGTACTTCACCAGTTGCTGAGTCAAAAAGCCATACATAGGCATTATCTTTTGTGGATTCTTGCGGTTCAGAAAAAACTGATTCGATAGGTAAAATAGTGTAAGCCACTTGCGAGCGCGTTACTTTGCTTAAATCTATTAAAACGCGACCAGTCATACCCGCGAGTAAGTTAAAATCTTTAGGCACTGGCAGTGAAAAGACAACTTTATAGGTAAGTGTTGCAGGGTTTGCCTGAGTATCCCATTCCTTAATTGTCAGTGTGTATTCTTTATCGTCGTAGCCATCAAATTTAACGGTAGGCTGATAGTTAGTTCCTTTTTTGAAACGTGCGACTATTTTCTCAGGAACCTGAATTTCTACATCCATTAAGTCACGTGTTTCTAAGCGCAATATATTTTGTTTTGCTTGAATATTCTCAAAGTTTTTCACAAACACTTTAGCAACTGTGCCGCTAAATGGCGCTCTAAGCTCACTATATTCAAGATTCGTTTGTGCAATTTTAAATGCTGATTCAGCAATTTGCATATTAGCAGTGGCTTGATCTAATTCTGATTGGCTCGTTATTTTTTTCTCAAATAATTGCTCAATTCGACCAAGTTGTGATTTTGCCAGCTCAAAACGTGCTTTACGTTCGTCGTACTGCAGTTGAAAATCTTCTGGGTCAAGTTTTGCTAATAAATCGCCTTTTTCAACATGCTCCCCAGCAAGTACCGGAAATTTCACAAGCTCACCATTTACCCTAAACGCAAGATATGAGCCTTGATTAGCGACTACTTCAGCGGGAAAACTGCGAATATTTATTTGTGAATCATGGCCTATGTTGAACAATTTAACAGGACGAATAGGGTCTTCTTTAACTTGCTTTTCTGGTTCAGAGCAAGCTATTAAGCTAAGTAATATAGTTGTTAAAAAACATAGACGAAAGAGTTTCATGTTTTCTCCGTTGCAATGATGGCAAAATAATTGAGTGCAGCATACGCTGCAAACATATAAAATAAAAATCATTAAATCTTAGAAACTCAATAAGTTTTATTTATGATGTTGCAGAGTGCTATATGAAGCTGAATCAATTAATAATTTTAGATGCCATAGTGCAAAGCGCAAGTTTAAGTGGTGCGGCATTAAAACTACATAAAACACAGCCAGCGCTTACTTTAGCGATTAAAAATTTAGAAGCCAAAATTGGCTTTGAATTACTAGATAGAAGCAAATACAGATTACAGCTTACTGAAAAAGGGCGTGTTTTTCACCGTGAAGCACAACGGCTTCTTCATGCAAATGATGAATTAGCGCAACTCGCTAAAGAATTAGCATTAGGGAACGAGCCCCAGTTTAGAATTTGTTACGAACAGCTTTGTCATATGCAAAGTTACAATGAGATCATAAGCAATACTTTTAGATTATTCACAAGCACAGAATTTAGTTTAACAAGTGGTAAACGCTTTATTTCATTAGAGCACGTCAATAGTGGTCAAGCCGAGTTAGGGATTGGCCCTTGGTTTGATTTATTTCATGCGACAGGTGATTTAGAAAGCTTACCGATAGGCAAGCTCGACATAGGTATTGTAAGTGCCAAAGGGGTCATCCCTTCAGCACTTAGTTATAGCGAGCTGCAAACATATCCGTGTTTAGCTATGTTTGAAAGTGATTTAAGTATAGACAGTGAAAGATTATCCTACTCAAAGGGCGCTGCTATGATGAAAATTGATGACGTATCAAGCTTAAAGTCATTTTTACTCTCAGGAGCTGGTTGGGCAATGATGAGCCTAGAGCATTGCGCGCCTGAAATAGAAGCGGGATTACTGCAAGAAATAAAAATAACTGACAGAGAGCATCAATTTAGTGCGCAAATTAGAGCCTTTAGACAGCATGCTATTCATCACGGCCCTGTAGCACGCACTATTTGGGAGCAATTTAAGCAATTAAGTAAGGAATATTCTAGCAACAATGGCTATTGATAAAGAAACACTTATTTATACTGTTATCGCAGGTATACCAATGGGGAAAGTAGCAAGCTATGGACAAATAGCAAGCCTTGCGGGATATCCTCAAAATTCACGGTTAGTGGGGCGCTTATTAAAAATGATGCCAAGCGACTCTATTATCCCTTGGCATCGCGTAGTTAATAGCCAAGGCAAAATAGCGTTCCCAGCGGGCAGCGAAAAATACCAAGAGCAGCGAGAAAAGCTATTATCAGAAGGTGTATTGTTTAAAAACGACAAAGTGAATATGCGTGAGTGCCGTTGGGAGTGATATGACTATTATTGGCGGATAAGTGCTATGAGTAAACGCTGAAAACCTTATACTCTTGTTATATTTATACTGTATTATTTTTTAATAATAAATGAGACAACAAAAGTGGCAACAAGTAACTAATTAGCTTGGTATTACTTTTACTTTTTTTATTTAACAAAACCCAGCCATCAGTTCCCATTATTTCAATTGAATTAAGGGTAATGCTATTTACAGTCGGGTTTTGAATACTCCATTGTCCAGAAATACGGAAAATACCAAAATCTGTATTGATGCGAGTGATGCTAAATAATTGCACAAAACCTCGGGTAAATATCACGAGCCGTAGATTAGCTCGCTTTTTATTAATAAAATAAACCATAGTTGAGTTTCTATTTGGGTTCAATCGGTTACTTTAATTTAATCTGAAATATAAATGAGGGTTTAATGGTGTTTTAATTGGCGTTTTGGGAGGCAAAATTTAGGATGGATGTCTTTGATATTCGTTCGGGCGTCATTGGCGAAGCTGATGGTGACTGCCCATTACGCTCTAGCTTTAATTGAGTAACCCACTTACTGGCGGTTGATTTACCAACCCACATCGCTTTGGCTGCGTCTTCTTATGTGTAACCTTGGTCGACAACAAGCCTGATGGTTGGAACTTTCTAATGCGTGCCTCATTTATTTTTGTACCTAATTAGGTTGATTCAAGTGGTGTCATTACATATGATGTACAGATAGTTTCTTTAGGATGTACTTATAAAGCTCATTAGTTTATTCACCAAGAATTATGACTGAATAGTCACTAACATTACTGCTTACGTAGTATATATTTTCAATTTGTGAAATTTGTTGACCACGACAGGACTCTCTATAAATAAAGGAAAATCACATGTCGAATAGTTTTTTAAAATTTAATTTGTTAGCAGGCATTTGCTTTGTCAGCTTCTCTTCACTTTCTGCGGATGGCTTTACTCCTATCTATCCAGATATACAACATCGTGCAAATAGTTCAGCAAATGGCGAAAGAACGAATCTATCTTATAACTCTTGGCAATATAAAAGCCATACTGATGCTAATATAAACTGTAATACAAATATAATATTAGGGAAGAGATCAAACTGCCGTAAAGTAGATTCAAAATATAGAGATGAAAATCGCTGGGTTAAAGGGAGAGAAACAAAATATAGCTTTGATCTCAGAGTTGATAACTTCCCTGGCTCACCAGAAACAGCTCCATCCCACGTTATTATTTTTCAAGACTGGGTAAAATTGAACCCTCACTCTAAAGATGATTCTGGGGCTGCAATTGGCAACCCCCCTATAACTACGTTGAAGCTCAAACGTGGACCAGGAGGCAATGTGGATTTATCCTTACATAACAATACATGGCAATTTTCACATTACGATGTTGCTAATTACCAAAACTATCGTTTTATTGATTATAAACATGCTGATGGTTCTTGGGATGAAGAAGAGCTTTATAGTTGGCCTTTATACTGGGATGATAAAAATGCTCCTCTTTGGAAAATAGAGATAACTATAAAGGATGGCAATACACTTTCTACTGGTGGAGTAACTTTGAAAAAAGATGGTCGTATAATTGCTGAACATGAATATCAAACAAAGGCACCAACCTTTTCAAATTTGCAGTTACAAACTATCAAAGCTACGGACCCAAATGCTATAACTTCCAATTTTATTCAATGGGGGTTGTATTGGTCTAAAGAGTTCAATAGTAACGCACTTTATTTCCCTAATAAGAGGATAGATATTGGTATCGAAAACTTGATAATACAAGAAAAAACAATATTATAAGTTGATATATTTATCCCCGACTCTGGAACATACTTAATTATTGATAGCCTCATATTACATGGGGCTTCTTTAATTTAAAGAGGTTGGCAAATTTGATACTTGCAGTTTTTAGAGTCATGTCGATGGTCTGAAGTAAAGTAAGTGTTTAGCGGTGTTTGTCAACCTAGTTGTCGCGATCACTATGTAATACCATGCATTGAACTGACCACTTCGTGATTTTTTTTGATTTTTCTCGCTGCATGTTCGACGACGTCCAAGTAATTTTATTTTCTTGTACACATGCTTTCAGGCACTCCGACTTTATATAGCAGCATTTTCAATAACCTGAGAATTTTCAGTGTTATTGTTGTAAATATCGCTTTTAAAAGCGGGGTTTAGATAATTTTTTTGGTAATAACATCTGCTCAATGTCTGTTATACACTCTCCACTTTGACGATTTCACATTCAGAGTCTAGGGAGGCTTCTTTTCGTAAATCCCAATTGTGGATGTCACCACTCCAACGCTCGGGCGTTTACCCCTTATCACGTTGATACAACTTCTTTTCTGTGCCGGCACATTACCTGCCACCTCCGAATGATCTTTGATCAGATGTAGTATTTTATTGTAGTGCTTTACCAATACCTTTGCCTTGATGTTGCCAATGGCAAAAAAAGTGATCGATATAACCATCATCTTGAACATCGGCATAACCTACGACTTCACCATTTAAAATAGCTACAAAAGGATTAATAGCGCTGATCCGTTTATACCATTCAGGTTGGTCATAATCATCAGGGGCCCATGCTTGAACTTGTATCTGTGAGTAGTCTTTAATGTTCACATTCCTGATTGTGTTAAAAAAGATTTCTCTTAATGTTAGCTCATCACCATTTTGAAACTTTCTAATAATCAGCATATGTACCACCTTATTCAGCGAAGAATAAGTATATCGCTGTAGGTTACATTTTTAGAAATTACACATAGCCTAGTATACATAATTACTAATCGAGATATAGTGACAAACACAACCAGCTATAACGAATAAATGCCAAATTGCGTGGCTAAATTGGGTGCTTTTAGCACTGTAAAATAAAGTACCAACGCTGTAAAAAATACCACCGGCGAGTAACCAGTAAAGTGCGTTTACATCAACACGCGAATAAAGTGGGTATACAATGGCCAGTGCAAACCAACCCATCAGCAAATAGGTGGCGAGTGATATTTTTTTATTGCCATTTTTTACAAGTATTTTATAAGCAACGCCTGCAAGTGCTACTGTCCAAATAAATGTAAGCGTAGCCCACGACCACATGCCGTCTAATGAGAGTAATAAGAAGGGAGTGTAAGTACCCGCGATAAGTAAATAAATAGCGCAGTGATCGCACTTTTTATAAAAGGCTCTTAAGCGTGGTTGGATACTGGCGTGGTACAAAGTGGATGACAAAAACAGCACAAATAGGCTACTGCCATAAATTGCAGTACTAACATATGCTTTAGTGCTGGTGGCTTGGCTAAATAAGTCCCACATAACAAATACGGCAAAAATAATACCTAGCGCATGACTAATAACATTGAGTTGTTCTTCTTTACGAGAATAGGGCGCTTCTAGCGACATAACAGATCCTACCACTGTTGGAATGGATTTTAGTGTACAAGTGTACGCTGAAATTTTCAATCTAAGTTTTGAGCAATACTGAAGCGCTTTATTTAATAAACGATTTAGCTTTTACTTGATTTTAAAGAAAATTAATTCACTATGCTTACCTCTACTATAATCTAAATGATAAGTTGAAATAAACATGAAAACAGATTTAAAAGCGGCTTTACTTACTGCTGTTGTTTATCCTGGGGCTGGGCATTTTTCTTTAAAAAAATACTTAATAGGCGCCATTTTTGCGGGGGTATTTTCTGTACTGTTAATTTTAACTCTTCAGGATATATTTGCGATTGCTCAGTGTACGGCCAATGAAATTGTTTCGGGTAAAATTCCCATGTCGGTGACGGCTATTTTAAATGCTGCACATGAACCGTCAGATGCATGCGCTAAATTTGCAGAATATAAGTATTTACCTTTAATGATTGTGGTTTGGGTCTTGAGTATTGTCGATGCATATCGTTTAGGTAGAAAAGTGCTGCCCGTTAAAAAATAAGCTCCTTAATCGGAACTCAAATAATAGATGTAAACTTTAACTAAAAAATGGTCAAAAAATTAAAGTGTGTGGCTAAATTAACGAGAGATGAATGGTTGTAATTAAGTCGTTTTGTTAAAAGCTATTTAATTACAAGTGGTTATGTTTTACTTTGGTGTTGGCATATCCCTTGATTGTATAACTATGTCTAAACAATACACAAACAAGGAATACCATTATGAAACATTCAATTAAAATCGCTATGGCCAGTTTATTAGTATTAGGTTCTTCGCAAATACACGCAACAGAAGTTGACCTAGATGTAGCTAGTATAGTGTCTCAAAGTGTAGCTAGTTACGTTAATCAAACTACATTTGAGCTTGAAAAATCTTTAAAAGAAACGCTTTATTTTGATGCTAAAACTATTTTAGATGGGTTATTAGAGGCGCCTACTTTAACGAATAATACAGTGTCTGAAAATACTGACGCTAGTGTTAAAAACGTCAAATAAACCATCTAAAGGATTAAAACGATGAGCAGTGAACTTGGATTATTTGCACTAATGTTAGCACCAGTAGTAAGCATGATCAGCGCTTATTACTCGGTTCAAATATTTAAATTTATGGGTGGTTGGTTTAATATTTAACTAATTATATGGCAGGTAATTAATTCGAATCATTTAAAGCTGATCGACTTAGCAAAAGCGCACGTAAATAAAGGCAGAGTGTTTGAAATAAGTAGATTTTTATGAAACGTGCGATTTTTCCATTACCGATTTTTATTTTACCAGAAGGCTACACGCGACTACGCATATTTGAACCTCGCTATTTAGATATGGTTAAAACCGCGTTAAAAAATAATACAGGGTTTGTGCTTTGCACGTTTGAGCATGACACACCATTTAATATTAGCGCACAAGGCTGCCTAGTTGATATTATTGATTTTGATCAAGACGATAACGACGTGCTTTTAATTGATGTATTTGCATCACAAAGCGTGCAAATAAACGATGTTTACCAAGACGAGTACGAACTACGCCATGGTCTCGTTTCACAATGTAATACACCTTATTGGTATAAAGATTCTAATAACGAAATTGGTGAGAACGACCGCTTACATGATGCGCTAAAAAGTGTATTTTTGGGTAGCCCAGAATTAAACACTTTGTATAAGCAAACACACTTCAATAAGTTGCCTTGGATTGCAGCCCGTTGGCTTGAACTATTACCTATATCTATTGAGAAAAAACAGCAACTTGCGTTTGAGACAAACTTTGATAACTTACTCAGTTTCCTCCATACTGTAATTAATAACGAATTTGCCTAAATTTTATGATCCTGAACTAATTATTGCCCGTATTACATTACACAAAAGCAACAACGGGGTAAATTATTATGGTAAGTCAACAACAAACACTACGTTGTGAACCTAATACAGGTAAGTATACTGCCATGCCAGAAACGCCTAGTTCTGAACTGATGCAAGCATTAATAGCGGTTGCACAAAACCGTGATAAGAAAGCATTCGCTTATTTATTCGAGTATTTTTCGCCAAAAATAAAACGCTTTGGGATCAAGCAATTTGGTGTTGAAGCGCAAGCCATGGAGCTTGTGCAAGAAACACTAACATCTGTTTGGCGCAAAGCGCATTTATACAACAGTGAGAAAGGGGCTGCCACTACGTGGGTTTACACCGTTATGCGTAATGCCTCATTTGATATGCTTCGTAAAATGAAGAGTAATAAAGAAGAAAATATAAGCGAAGATATTTGGCCGCTGTTAAATGATTCTGAAGATACAAACCATGAATACAGTGATCATTTAGAAGATCAACAAATTAAACGCTACCTTGATAAACTACCAATTGCACAAAGAGAGGTAGTCAGAGGTGTTTATTTTCAAGACATGTCGCAAGAGCAATTAGCTCAGCAACTTAATATTCCAGTAGGCACGGTAAAATCACGATTACGTTTAGCCTTGCAGAAATTACGTAACGAAATGGGAGATAAGCATGATTAAACATCACCCGAGTGAAACTTTACTTACAGAGTATTGCTCAGCATCGTTAAGCGCTTCTTTGAGCTTAGCTGTGTCTATCCACGTTGATATGTGCCCTGTATGCCAAGCAAAAGTTGCTAAAATTGAAGCAAGTAATGCAAATGAGCTATTTAGTGAACAGCCAACTCAATTTGAGAAATCTCATATCGAGCAATCTGGGTCATTTGAAGAATTTGAATTAAACCTACTAGACATGATCACATCTGACAATTCGATTGATGAAGTCTACGAAGTTGCACCTGTGTCTATTAAAGTAAATGAGCACAAATACCAACTGCCACGTGCTTTAACACGTATTTCTCATAGCAAATTTACGCAAGTAGGTAAATTAGCCCGATCTCGTGTTGCGCTTGACGATGGAGCTCTACGTTCTAGCTTGCTGCATATTGATGCGGGTGGCGAAATACCAGAGCACACACACACAGGATTTGAGGTCACATTATTATTAGATGGTGAATTTAGCGATGAAGAAGATAGCTACGTTCCAGGTGATTTTATATGGCAAGATGGTAGTCACCAACATACCCCTTTAACAAAAGATGGTTGTTTGTGCTTTACAGTTGTCAGTAGTGCACTACATTTTAATAAGGGCTTCAGTAAGTTACTTAATCCAATTGGTAACTTGATTTATTAAGAGAATCTATGCAAACAGATACAATAAAAATAGGTATAAGCGCCTGCTTAGCAGGCGAAAAAGTTAGATTTGATACGGGTCATAAAAAATCAAATTTTTGTATGGACGAGCTAGGGAAACACGTTGAATACACACGATTTTGTCCTGAAGTTGCGGTAGGTTTACCGATCCCTCGTCCAACCATTCGTCAAGTGAGAGTGGGTGATACTATTAAAGTATGCCGTCCTGATGGGTCTGGTGAGGTTGGTCAGCAACTTACCGAATATGGTAAAAAAATTGCAACTGAACAAGCCAAACAATTAAGTGGATTTGTATTTTGCGCAAAAAGCCCAAGCTGCGGCATGGAGCGCATTAAAATTTACAACGAAGCAGGAACAGGGAATACATCTGAAGGCATTGGTTTTTTCGCTGAGCAAATAATGAAGCACAACCCGTTATTGCCATGTGAAGAAAACGGACGTTTAAACGACATGCATTTACGTGAAAACTTTGTAATGAGAATTTACGTATTCAAAAATTGGCAAAAGTTAGTGCAGGAGCCGCTTACGGTTCATAAGCTTACTCAATTTCATTCTCAGTATAAGTATTTGTTAATGGCTCATAATTATCAAGCTTACCGTGATTTAGGTAACTTATTGGGAACTTACGTCGGCGACGACATTAACGCACTTGCCGATGAGTATATTTTAGGTTTAATGACCGGCCTTAAAAAACCAGCTTCTCGCAGAAACAATTGCAACACGTTGATGCATTTACAAGGTTACTTTAAAAAAGAGTTATCAAAAGTAGAAAAACAAGAACTTCGTGATGCAATCGACGAATATCGCGAAGGTTTGGTGCCTTTATACGTTCCACTTACCTTGTTAAAACATCACTTGAAGGTTCATCCAAATGAATACCTTGAAAAACAGGTGTTTTTTAACCCTTACCCTCATGACTTAAAACTACGATTTGGTATTTAATGGATACACTATTTTGGTTTAGGCGCGACTTGCGCCTTTTTTCAAACGAAGCGTTAATTCAAGCGCTCAATAATGGCGCTAAACACGCCATTTTTTTTGTGTCTGAAAAACAGTGGCAGCAACATCAAGCCGCGCCTATTCAGATTGACTTGCTAAAACGAAGGATTACTTATCTTCAATCTCAGCTTGCAGATTATGGTATTACTTTACACATTATAGAAGCACCAAGCTTTTCTGATTGTGAGCGTGAGCTTATTGATTTTTGTAAAGCGAATGATGTAAAACACATAATTGCTAATGCAGAGTATGAGCTTAACGAAGTAAATCGTGATAAGGCGATTTTAGATAAATGTGACGTGCTCTGTATTACATTTACTTTGTATGAAGGCGATTTAATAGCGCCCGTTGGTTCGGTTAAAAACCAAAGTAACGAAATGTATAAAGTATTTACTCCGTTTAAACGAGCATGGTTAAAACAATACCAAGATACACATTTTAGTTTACCGCCGTGGCCTTTAAGTTCTGAGCCCGTTGAGTTTGATGAAAGTGGCTTATTAAAAAGTGATGGTAGCTCTGAAAAGTGGCCAGTTGACGATGAAACACTGGCAACTGTGGTTGATAACTTTATCTGCGACAAACTCACCAGTTATGATGATCAGCGTGACATACCAAGTATAAAAGGCACTTCAGGGTTAAGCCCTTATTTAGCGCTGGGTATAGTGAGCACTAAGCAATTATTGATCAATATTCAGCAGCGTTACCCAGACATACTAACCACATCAAAAAGTAAAACCTTTACGTGGATAAATGAGCTCATTTGGCGTGAATTTTACAGACATCTCATTGCTGAATTTCCCAAGCTTTCCCGTGGTGACAACTTTAACGAAAAGTACAATGCAGTTGTGTGGCGAAAAAGTGAAAGCGAGTTTACAGCGTGGTGCGAAGGGCGCACAGGTTACCCATTAGTTGATGCCGCTATGTTGCAACTAAAACAAACGGGTTGGATGCATAATCGTTTACGGATGGTGGTTGCAAGCTTTTTAACTAAGCACTTATTAATAGATTGGCGTGAAGGCGAGCTTTTTTTTATGCAGCACCTAATTGATGGCGATTTAGCCTCAAATAATGGTGGGTGGCAGTGGGCAGCAAGTACAGGATGCGATGCACAGCCTTACTTTAGAGTTTTTAATCCAATTAGACAAAGTGAGCGCTTTGATCCAACGGGCAAGTTTATTCGTAAGTATTTGCCAGAGCTTGAAAACGTGCCAGATAAACACATTCATTTCCCACATACTTACCTAGCCGCAACGGGTAAAGATAGGGAGTGTTACTGGCCAGCAATAGTTGATCATAAAGCAGCACGAGAGCGTGCGCTTAGCGCATTTAAGGTGTGATATGGATAACCAGTTACCAGTAGATAAGTTTATTTCAATATACCAACAGCTTAACAGTACCAATCTTGATTTATTAAATGATATTTACTGCGACAACATACAATTTATTGACCCTATGCATGAAATAAACGGCATTGTAGAATTACGTAAATATTTTGCTAATTTATATTGCAATGTTAAGTATTGCCAGTTTGATATTAGTGATTCGTTTCACAGTGATAATAATGCTTTCATTTACTGGACTATGCACTACGCTCACCCAAAGCTTTCCTCAGGTAAAACCATCTCTGTTGAAGGACATAGTAAACTCATCTTTGAAGGTGGCAAAATTATTTTGCACAGAGATTACTTTAATGTGGGTGAGCTGTTGTACAAGCATATTCCCTTACTCGGCAGTGTTATAAAGTTAATAGATAAAAGGGCAGGCTAATTATGATCACACTTATAACAGGTGCTACCTCAGGCATTGGTGAGCAGTTAGCAATTAAATACGCACAAATGGGTGACACTGTTATTGCATGTGGGCGTAATAGTGAAAAACTCGCAGAGCTTGCTAAATACGACAATATTCAAGCGTGCAAATTTGACGCTACTAACTTACAAGAGATCAAGGAAGCCACAATTGTTTTTCCTCATTTTGACCGCGTTATTTTAAATGCGGGTAACTGTGAATACATTGATGATGCTCGAAATTTTGATAGTGCACTTTTCGAACGTGTCATAAATGTAAATTTACTATCAATGGGGTACTGCCTTGAAGCTCTACTTCCTAAAATAAATGCGGGTGGACAGCTTGTATTAGTTAGCTCAAGTGTGACTTATCTTCCTTTACCGCGCTCAGAAGCCTATGGCGCATCAAAAGCTGGCGTAAGTTACTTAGCTAAGAGTTTAGCCGTGGATTTAAACGATGTTGATGTGACTTTGGTCCACCCCGGTTTTGTAAAAACCCCGCTGACGAATAAAAATGATTTTCCTATGCCTATGGCTGTTACGGCCGAAAAAGCCGCAGACTATATGATCAAAGGAATACACAAACGCCGCAAAGACGTACATTTTCCGTATCGTTTTACACTTATATTAAAAGCATTACGAATATTACCTCTACCGCTTTGGCTTAAAATAGCAAAAGGATTAACCCGTTGAAAAAAATAGCAATAATAGGGACTGGTGTATCTGGTTTAACATGTGGACATTTACTCCACAAACATTATGACGTCACATTGTTTGAAAAAAATGATTACATTGGTGGTCATACTGCAACTGTAGATGTAACTGTAGAAGGCGTTAAATACGCAGTAGATACTGGTTTTATAGTTTTTAACAATAGAACATACCCCTATTTTGAAAAACTACTTTCTCGCATAGGTATTAAAAAACAAGAAACACAAATGAGCTTTAGTGTTCATAATGAAGCCACTGGTTTTGAATACAATGGACACACGTTTACGAGTTTATTTGCTCAACGCAGAAACATTTTTAGACCAAAATTTTGGCGCTTATTATCCGACATCGTAAGGTTTAATAAGTTATGTAAAGCATTGCATGAAAAAGATGATTACCAGCGTGAACAATCATTGGGTCAATTACTCAATGACAATAAGTTTAACGATTTTTTTAAATCTCATTATATTCTTCCTATGGGGGCAGCTATTTGGTCCACAAGCATAAAAGAAATGGAAAATGTAGGGGTTGAATTTTTTGTTAAGTTCTTTTTTAATCATGGTCTTCTCGATATCACAAATAGACCACAATGGTATGTAATACCCGGTGGTTCTCGCCAGTACATTAATCCATTGATTAAAGGCTTTGCAGACAAAATTAAACTTAATACAGGTATTAAATCGGTTAAGCGTGAAAACGATGAAGTTATAATCGAATTTGCAAATGGTGAGCAAAGTACATTTGATAAAGTAATATTTGCATGTCATTCAGATCAAGCGCTTGCATTGCTTGGCGATGCAACGCAGCAAGAAAAAACAGTATTAGGCGCTATTCCTTACACTAAAAACTCAGTGGTACTGCACACAGATACAAACTTGTTACCAGATAGGAAAGCAGCATGGGCTAGTTGGAATTATTTACTTAATAATAATACTGATAAAGCGGCCGTTGTTACCTATCAGATGAATATATTGCAAGGTATCCAATCAGATACCCAATTTTGTGTCACGCTTAATCACCTTGAAGGGATAGATAAAAGCAAAATTTTGCGCGAATTCACCTACCATCACCCCGTATTTAATCAAGATTCTATCGCAGCGCAAAAACTTAAACACAGTATCGATGGCCATAATAATAGCTATTTTTGTGGTGCCTATTGGTACAACGGTTTCCATGAAGATGGCGTACACAGCGGTGTAGATGTGGCAAAACAACTTGGGGCCGAGTTTGACTAGTGCAGTCTATTTAGGCGATGTAAAACATCGCCGTTTTGCTGTTAAAGAGCATCGCTTTAGTTATCCTTTATATATGATGTGGGTAGATATAAATAATCCTCAACAATTAAATGGTATCCATAAGCAGTTAGGAACATGTGGTTTTAAAGCGCTAAAATTTCAGCAAACCGATTATCTAACACACGTACCACAGCCAAATACATACTCCCTTATTGAACGTGCACATCACCAACTTGCCGCATTGGGGGTAAGTGAAACATTTAGCCATGTTTATATGCTCGGACAATTGCGTTGTTTAGGTATTTATTTTAGCCCCGTGAACTTCTACTTCTTTGGTAATAGCGATAATAGCTTTACGTACATGATTGCTGAAGTAAGTAATACACCTTGGAATGAACGCCATTACTATTTAGTCCCCCTAGAAAAAAAAGTGAACTTTAAGAAGGTTTTTTCCGTATCACCTTTTATGAATTTGGATATGAACTATCATTGGCATGTCAAACATTCAATTGATAAAACATTGATACATATTGAAAATAAGCGCGATGAAGAGTTATTGTTTGATGCAACATTACGCCTAAAGCGTATAGAGCTTACTAACAAAGAAGTGAGTAAGCTGCTAAAACGCTTTCCAGCCATGACGTGGTCAATTTTTAAAGGTATTTATCATCAAGCATTAAAGTTATTTATAAAAAAAGTGCCTTTTTTGGGGCATTCGGGCAAACCATAAACACATACAGATAGTTAGAAAAATAAATAGGTATTTAAATGGAAAAAGTGTCGAGCTTAAATTGTGAACAAAGCACTGGCTGGTTCGCCAATTTATACAAAAAATTAGTAATAAGAGCATTTTCTTCAATCAAAACAGGGCAGATTGTTTTAGATGATAATAATGAACGAACTGTATTTGGTGATATATCATCTGATTTTAAAGTAACCGTTACGGTCAATGATAGAGCAATGTATAAAGCATTTGCTCTGTCTGGCAGCGTAGGCGCTGGTGAAGCATATATATTAGGACATTGGTCTTGTGATAATTTGACACGCTTCATAGAAATATTTGCAATAAACGAAAAGCAGCTTGATGAGTTCGAAAAAAAGTTCGCTTTTCTTAGTAATATTGCCCACCGATTTAATCACATTAAAAATAAAAATTCGGAATCCGGTTCGAAAAAAAATATCGTCGCTCATTACGATTTAGGCAATGACTTATATGAGTCATTTCTAAGCAAAGAAATGCTCTACTCAAGCGCCGTTTATCCTTCAAAAGAGGCTACACTTGAAGAGGCACAACAATACAAACTTAAACGTATTTGTGAGCAAGTTGAGTTACAACATGGTGACTCAGTAATAGAAATTGGGACAGGGTGGGGAGCATTTGCAATTTATGCTGCCACTAACTTTGATTGTCATGTAACGACTACGACTATTTCAGACGAGCAACATGATTATGTGGCTAAAAAAGTTAAAGAGCTTGGCCTCGATAGTAAAATAACACTGCTCAAACTAGATTACAGACTGCTTAAGGGTAAATACGATAAGTTGGTATCTATTGAAATGATAGAAGCGGTTGGTCATGATTATCTACCAAGTTTTTTTACTCAATGCGGTGAGCTGTTAAAAGATAACGGCGCTATGCTTATTCAAGCGATCACAATTGGCGATCAGCGTTATAAACATTACCTAAAAAACTCTGATTTTATCCAGCAGTATATTTTCCCGGGTGGTTGTTTGCCTTCCCTTAACGAGATGAGCGAGCAAATCAAAAATAACACCGATATGGTTATTCATACAGTTAACGATATTGGCGCGCATTACGCGAGAACATTAGCTGATTGGCGTACTCGGTTTATACAAAGTTGGCCTGATTTAGACCGCTCTAAATTTGATGAGCGCTTTTACCGCTTGTGGTTATTTTACTTTGCCTATTGCGAAGGAGCATTTAGAACACGCTCAACAAGCACGGTGCATCTAATGGCTCGTAAACCTCGTTTTGTTAGTAATAATGACTACATTGCACTCGCTTATTAATTTTGCTTTGTTTCAAGCAGTCTGGTTTTTATCCCTGCTGCTTGAAGCTAATTCACTTATTTTCAGTGGCTTGATTGTTATTTTGATGTTTTTTTTGTCAAAACAAAAAAAACAAGACGCCTTATTATTAATTAAGGCACTTCCCTTAGCCCTGCTTTTAGAATTTATTGCTGTTAAAGTAGGTTTGTTAGAATTTAAAGTTTATCCCTTTCCGCTATGGCTCGTTTTTTTATGGACCGCGCTGTTACTTTCTTTAAATACATCCATGCTTTTTCTAAGTAAATTAAAACTCTGGCAGTCATTTTTGGTTTGCCTGATTTTTGCGCCTGCAAGCTATTGGGCTGGAGCACGCTTTGGAGTTATAAGTTTTGGATTACCCCTATGGCAAGTTTGGCTTGCATATGGGTTACTTTGGTCATCAGTATTCACACTCATTGTTTTTATAAATCAAAAAATAAAGTCATCGGTAGCCATTGATCGAACCTAAGGCATTAGCCGTAATGTAATATCAATTTTATTAAAAACATGATCGTTCTAGGGCCTGTTGGCCTTTCAGGATTAAAATTTGTTCAATCTAGGGGCTATTTAATCGCGGCGTGAGGTTTGTAATCGAGTGGGCTAAGTAAAAACCGAGCAACAAAGAGTAAATTGCCCCTAGGCAGAACCCAAGGGCAGCGCATGTTTGGCATTTATGCTGCGTTATCGCCTATTTATGGGGAATAACCACACTACATAGG
>NZ_JACJEM010000120.1:0-1321 GCF_014164085.1 Pseudoalteromonas sp. SG45-5
CAGATGTATGGACTCCCACTTCCCTCAGGAGTAACGTAATAAGCGATAAAACTTTTACCAAGGAGCCCATACATGTTTGATTGTAATGTAATCGCAATTGATTTAGCAAAAAATTTATTTCAGGTTTGTAAAACAGATAAGAATGGACATGTTATTTATAACAAAGCAATCACGAGAGCTAAACTTAAAGAATTGTTAATTAAAGAGAAGCAATCTTTAGTTGCTATGGAATCGTGTGGCGGAACACATTATTGGGCACGCTTTGCGAAACAGGCTGGTCATCAAGTAAAAGCAATTAATGCACGACAGGTAAAAGCATTCCGTCAAGGACAAAAAACAGATGCTAATGACGCCCTGGCTATTTCTGTTGCAGCTCGCCAGCCTCATATTAAAGGAAGTCGTTTACTTTCAGCCCATGAGCAATGCCTCCAAGGCATTGAATGTATTCGTGATTTATTGGTCAAACAAAAAGTAAGTTTAAGTAACCAACTCAGAGGCTTACTCTTGGAGTTAGGGTATCCAATAGCTCAAGGCGATACATCGTTAATTCACGCTATACCAGAGATACTAGAAGAGGCCGAAAATAGTTTAACAGCCTCATTTCGTTTTTCAATTCACCTCCTTTTTCAACGCTTTAAGGAAACAATTGAAGAAGCAAAGCTGATTGAAAAACAATTGCATGAAATAATTAAAGAAGATAAAACATGTAACCGCTTACAAGCCTTAGAGGGAGTCGGTCCAGTCTGTGCAATCTTGATAAAAATAGCGCTAGGTAATGCAACACATTTCAAAAGTGGTCGAGAAGCCGCCGCATGCTTTGGCCTAACACCAGTACAACATAGCAGTGGTGGTAAAGAAAAAATAGGCGCGATATCTAAAGTGATAGGAAATAAGAAGCTGCGAAGTGCTTTGTTTAAAGGTGCATTAGCTGTTGTTTCCCAACTAGAAAAAAGAGAAAGTCGCAGTGAAAAAGATGTATGGTTGAAAGCATTAACCGCGCGTCGAGGAAAGAAAGTAGCAGCCATTGCTTTAGCGAATAAAACGATAAGAACGGCTTTTGCAATGCAAAAGCATGATAAAGAATACCAGCCACAATTACTTGCGGCTTAAAATTTGTCAATAAGAGCGCTTAAAATAGGTAAGACCAACCTTCAATAGACTGTTAGGGCCTGAAGTTTCATAAACTGCTCAACAGAAAAGTCATGAAGGTGCGAATACATAAGAGGCCAGAGGTAGCCCCTCAATTTGAGCCCGTATATAAGCTAGCATCTAAATTTATTTTAACTTTTTCTTTTTGACATTTACGGGGAGTCCATATAAG
>NZ_JACJEM010000121.1:0-1310 GCF_014164085.1 Pseudoalteromonas sp. SG45-5
TTGAATCGCCCCGTGTTTGCCAGAGACTCAATAACTTGAGAAACTGGAACTATGAAAAAATCAAATCGCTATACATCAGAATTTCGTGAACGTGCAATTAGGCTTGTTACCACACAACAGCATGAATACCCCTCTCTTTGGGCTGCGTTAGTATCGATTTCAGATAAACTGGGGTGTACACCAGAAACACTTAGAGCATGGGTCAAAAAGTCTCAAGCTCAATCGTCTAAACCATCTTCTAACACTCAATCAACTGAACAACGACTTGCCGCCTTAGAGCGCGAGAATAAAGAACTCAAGCGAACGAATGATATCCTGAGGCAGGCTGCCGCTTTTTTCGCCCAAGCGGAACTCGACCGCAAACAGAAGTAATAGTGGATTTTATTGATGCTTGCCGAGAGCATTACGGTGTCGAGTCAATTTGCAAGGAATTGCCGATTGCACCATCAACGTATTATTCTCATAAACAGATACAAAGAGAGCCTGAGCGACTGTCTAACCGCAAAAAGCGTGATGCTGAGCTGATGATACTCATTCGTGAAGTGTGGGAGGATAATATGTCCGTTTATGGTGCAAAAAAAATATGGAAGCAGCTACAGCTTGACGACCATCAAGTCGCCCGTTGTACAGTCGAGCGATTGATGCAAATAATGGGAATTCAAGGTGTTCGTCGGGGTAAAGCACATAAGACAACGATACCTGACGAGCAACAAGATAAGCCTCTGGATTTAGTTAATCGTCAATTTACTGCTGAGCAGCCAAATCAGCTGTGGGTGGCTGATATCACCTATGTTGCCACATGGAGTGGGTTTGTTTATGTGGCTTTCGTGATAGACGTGTTCTCACGGTACATCGTAGGTTGGCGTGTATCAACGACAATGCACACAGAACTTATTCTTGATGCGTTAGAGCAAGCTATTTGGCATCGAGGCAACCCCGAGGGGCTAATTCACCATAGCGACAGAGGGAGCCAATACTTGTCTATAAGGTACACTGAGCGACTTGCTGAAGCTGGAATTCAAGCGTCTGTAGGGAGTGTGGGTGACTCTTATGACAATGCATTAGCTGAAACAATAAATGGCTTATTTAAAACAGAGATTATTCGCAGAAATGGTCCGTGGAAGAATGTTGATGCTGTTGAATACGCAACGTTAGAGTGGGTTAATTGGTTTAATAATCAACGCCTATTATCTTCAATTGGGTATATTTCACCAGCTCAATATGAAACAGACTACTATGATAATTTAAACGAGTCAGGTAAAGTGGCCTGACTTAAACAAACTGGTCTCCGATGAACTCGGGGCGATTCA
>NZ_JACJEM010000122.1:0-1253 GCF_014164085.1 Pseudoalteromonas sp. SG45-5
TAATAAAGACTTCTTCAGCTGTCTGATAATTTAGTATTTTCCTTGGGCGAGTATTAATTTTCATTACAACCTCTTGGAGTTGTTCATTAGTTATAGTTGAAAAATCAGTTTTCTTTGGGAAATAACGCCTGATCAGACCGTTTGTATGTTCATTTGTTCCTCGTTGCCACGAACAATAAGTATCAGCAAAGTAAATAATAAAATCTAGTTCTTCTTCCAAAGCTTTAAATTTTGAAAATTCTTTTCCATTATCCAAGGTCAGAGTTAACTGTTTATGCTCTGGAATCTCTTTAAACATCTCTACTGTAGCCGTATTGAATGACTCAGCTTGCTTAGTCTCTATTTTTTGCGCGATTAAATATCGAGAGCTACGGTCAACATGGGTTACAAAAAAACCAGAGCCCTTTTTGCCTTCAATTAAATCACCTTCCCAGTCACCTATTCGGCTTCTGTCTTCGACTATTTTTGGTCGTTCGCTAATACTTACTCTATTCTTAATTTGCCCACGTAAATCGCCATATTTACGTTGTTTACGTCTTTTTTTGTGCCTCTTAGCTAAGTCTTTGTATAGCTCTCCACCTGCTTTAAAATCCTTAATCACCCATTGATAGATTGTTTCATGGCTGACATGCATTAATTCATCTGACGGGTTATCCTTCTTAAGCCGACCTGCTATAGCATCTGGAGACCATCCCATTGCTATTTTACTCTGCACAAGCTCGTACAGTGCCTTATTGTTTCTTTTTCTTGCATGCCTAGCGACCCTCCTTCTTGCCATCGCTTTTTCGTGCGCTGCCTCATCGAAATAATCATAGTAGGGTGGCTTATTTCGCTTAACTTCACGCATGATAGTTGTATGGTGTCGATTTAATAGTTTACCAATGGATCGGCAGCTTTCGCCACTGTTGAATCGATAGTAGATAGCTTTTCGTTCGAAACTGTTAAGATGTTCGTAAGGCATTCTGAATTCCCTCGATAATGAGTTTGGTCGCACTTACTACATTAGCAAATACTTCAGAATGTCATATTTATTGGTGGGTTATGGTCAATGGTGCACTTGCATAATGAATTCGGGACTAGACTAGGACTAAACTAGACAGCCACTCTAATTAAACAAATAAAACTGTTCTATTAAATTTACTTTTTCAGCTAAAAATTTATCTTTTACTATTGGGTTACTTTCATTTCACCCTTTAAATAAGCCATTATCACTCTTAAACCTAAATTACGCGTATGAAAATGACTGCATGATG
>NZ_JACJEM010000123.1:0-1253 GCF_014164085.1 Pseudoalteromonas sp. SG45-5
TAATAAAGACTTCTTCAGCTGTCTGATAATTTAGTATTTTCCTTGGGCGAGTATTAATTTTCATTACAACCTCTTGGAGTTGTTCATTAGTTATAGTTGAAAAATCAGTTTTCTTTGGGAAATAAAATAAACCGGACACCCAATCTAAATTTTGCACTGCCAATTAGAATCTAGGCACAGTTTTATTTGTTTAATTAGAATGGCTGTCAAGTTTAGGGCTTGTTATCGATTGAACCAAAATAGGAACTCAGTTATGGTTTGTTTATCAATAAAAAAACGAGTTAATCTACAGGCTCGTTATACGCTAGGAGTTTAAATGGAACTTAACCAGGTTACTTTACCAGTAAAAGATATGGATGTTGCTGCTAACTTTTATCTAAAACTCGGCTTCACTCAAATTGTCGATACGCCTCATTACGCAAGGTTTTCTTGCCCAGACGGGAATTCTACTTTTTCCTTATCACTCGAATCCGGTGAATTTGAAAACAATTCTGTGATTTACTTCGAGCATGAAAAACTTGATGAACTGTGTGCTGAGTTGACTAAGAAAGGTTTTCAGTTTGAACAACAACCAACAGAGCAGCGGTACTTGTGGAAAGAAGCAATACTTAAAGATCCGTCTGGTAACAAAATCAAACTTTACTGGGCAGGTGAAAACCGTTTAAATCCTCCTTGGAAAGTTGAGAAACGCGTATAACAACTGAGTAAGGTTACGACCGTCCGCTCACAGCACATAGCAGTCAACTAAACTTGGCTGTATTTTCATGAAATTGGCTTTTTAAAGTCTGTATTTAATAATTTTATACCATTATAAGCTTCAATATTATGCCAAGTTACACTTGACTTGTGTCGTTGTAGCTCAGTGAAATCGAATGTGGCTTTGCTAACTTATGCTTCAAACAACAATAATGGCTCAAGAGGGCATATACCAGAAAACCGATTAATTTAGAATAAAAGCCATTTTTAAAAATGGCTTTTATTGCTTGGGGGTTACTGTTGTGTAAGTTGTTGGTTTATTTCTTCAAATATACTGGCATCGTCTATGGTTGAAGGTATTTGTAATTCTTCGCCATCGACTAGTTGACGTAGGTTTTTACGTAAAATTTTACCTGAACGAGTTTTTGGCAACCTATCGACACTAACGATATTTTTTAAGCATGCAATAGCGCCTATTTGATTGCGAACGGCAGCCACAAGCGCTTGTTCTACTTCTTTGGTTGAACCTACAAAATCATCTTTAAGCACAATCATAC
>NZ_JACJEM010000124.1:0-1201 GCF_014164085.1 Pseudoalteromonas sp. SG45-5
GGTAATCCTCCCTAAAAATAATAGATGCCAAATGTAGAATTTTCTCTTATTGTAAACACAGGAGAAAATTATGAAAAAAGCACATTTTACAGATAGTCAGATCCTTGCCATTTTAAAACAAGCAGAAAGTGGCGTACCTATTCCTGAGCTATGCCGTGAACATGGCATGGGCAACTCAACCTTTTATAAATGGCGCGCTAAATACGGCGGCATGGATGCGTCTTTAATGACACGAATGAAAGAGCTTGAAGATGAAAATCGCCGTTTAAAGAAAATGTATGCTGAAGAGCGGCTAAAATCTGAGGTCATTCAGGAGGCAATGGCAAAAAAGTGGTAAAGGCTTCTGAGCGCAAAGTCTTGGCACATGAAGTCGTTAGCAAAAATAAAATGAGTATTGCCTTGGCCTGTCGTACTTTCATGATAAGTGAAACATGCTATCGCTATACGCCTAAACTATCTGATGAAAATGAGAAAATTGCAGCGTTGCTATTGGATTTAAGCCAATGTCAGCGAAATTGGGGATTCGGTTTATGTTTTTTATATTTACGCAATGTTAAAGGCTACACATGGAATCATAAGCGCGTTTACCGCATTTATCGTGAGCTTGAGTTAAACTTGCGGATCAAGCCTAGGAAACGCTTAAATAGAGATAAGCCTGAACCATTGGCAGTACCAGAAACCATCAATGAATGCTGGTCAATGGATTTTATGCATGACCAATTAGCGGATGGCAGAGCGTGTCGGTTGTTTAATGTCATTGATGACTTTAATCGTGAAGGGCTGACTATTGACGCTGATTTATCACTGCCTGCTGAACGTGTGATCCGCTCGTTAAATCAAATTATAGAATGGCGCGGTAAACCAAAAGCTATCAGGTGTGACAATGGGCCTGAATATATTAGCCATAAATTAGCAGAGTGGGCGTTGAATAATGATATCGAATTACGGTTTATTCAACCCGGTAACCCGCAACAAAATGCTTATGTAGAGCGGTTTAATCGAACGGTTAGGTATGACTGGCTAAGTCATTATATTTACAGTGATATTAGTGAGTTACAAGATAAAGCTACCGATTGGTTATGGACTTATAATAATGAACGCCCTAACATGGGCATAGGTGGGATAACACCCATACAAAAACTGGAAAAGTTAAACAACGGAAATTCTACAGATAGCCTCCATTAAAAATGGGGGGATTACC
>NZ_JACJEM010000125.1:0-1034 GCF_014164085.1 Pseudoalteromonas sp. SG45-5
AGTTTGAGTGCTAATAAAAAATTATATATAGCAATGTATTAAGTTATTTGATAAAAATGATTTATAAAATACATGAGCGTATCGTTGGCAGAAATATGCGCGACGAGCGCACTATAAAATTGTTAAGTTTTAAATCTAATATTGGAGTTGAATCGTGAATGAGGTATTTAATTACTTTACAAAAGACGAGTTAAATGTCATTTCTGTTTTACTGTCTTTTAGTGGTGTATTGATCAACATAGTTGTTTTATTTGTTGCCTATAAAGCTCTATCAAGTTGGAGGAATGAACTAAAGCATAACGATAGAAACCAAGTTATAACATTTCTTTTTGATGATGTTAAAAAATTGCACACTGATTTTATATCCTTGGTCGTTTTACAATCTAAATATCTAAAACAAATGAGTGATGCGGATAATGATCCTGTGGCACACTTAAGAAATCATGATGAATTTAATGACCCTGAGATTTTAGCAAAAATAGAGTTTGATGAGTTAGGTCGAATACAAAGGGAGCTAAAAGAAGCTACCGTAGATTATCTACTGGCGCATGATAAGTATACGATCAGACTTATCTCTCTATCTTCTTATCTGATTCCTTTAAAAAGGTATCCCTTGAAAAAATCGGCTATTAATAAAATTACTGAATCAATCAATGGACTTTCAGATGCATCATATTCATGCTTTAAATTTTTTGATGAGAGAAAAGATATTACAAGAGATTTGTATTTGGTCGAGGTAAATAAAGTAAATGTTAAGTACTTCGATTTGCTTGCGAATTTAGATAGTTCAAAAGAAAAAATGCTCAATAAATAATGTAAAAAACTTAACAAGTTGCTCAAACGGACAAAAACAGCTGGCTTTTGTTCGTACCTCACAAAGTATAGCCAGCTATTTTTCGCCGCTTAGCAAGGCGTTGAGGCTGTAGAATTACTCTTTTTAGGAACGTATTCTACTATTTTAAATTGATTGCTTTTTAACCTTGAACCCATCCGTTCGCTGTGATCTAATAGATATTATTCACCCACGGTAAACT
>NZ_JACJEM010000126.1:0-1028 GCF_014164085.1 Pseudoalteromonas sp. SG45-5
GGCTAAAGCACTTCCGTGCTATAGCGACAAGGTACGATAAATTGAAATTACAGTTTGAGAGTATGTTAGCGCTGGCATGTGCAATGATTTGGCTACCAATGTGAAAGATCAACAGCCCCTAGTAAGGCCGTAAACTTGTCTTGTAAAAACGCAAAGAAGCCATGTTAGGAGTAAACCTAACATGGCTTTTTTGTACTGTCGCTATTTTATATCATGCTTTAGTAATCACTTTATTAATAAATTTTATAAAGAAAGCTCTTCTTTAGCGCGAGTTAAGTTGTGCGATACCATTGTACTTGTAGACATTTGGTTTGCTTCGTATAAATCAGCAAGGCCAGCTGTGTCGTTATTCGCTTTTAAACGTGCAACACCACGGTTGCTTAATGCGAATGACGTAAGCTGGCGTACTTTAAATTTGGGTCCATCAGCGTCTTTTAAAAGCGCAATTGCTTGTGTACAAATTTGTTCAGCTTCTGCATAATTTTTCGACTTAACATTCAGTGCGCAGCTGTTAAATGATTGCTCAAGTGGCTGTGGCGCTGTCGCAGTTTCAATAACCATTAATTTGTAATCACTTTGCTCAGCCATTGCAGCAGCTGAACATGTAAGTAGTGAGCTAAGAGCGATAGTTTTGATAAGTGTTTTCATGGTCGTAGTCCTGTTATGCCGATTGTTTAAATTAGTGAGCTTTTTTAGCGTCAAGAAAATAGCTTAATAACAAGGCAAAAAATATGAAATATAGTCGTTCTATATAAGTAATTTTTAACGCAGTTAGTGAGTTATTTAATTCGCTAAAATGATCATGTTTTAATAAAATTGGTATTAGTTAGCCGTGCTTGTTGCCGACAACTGAACTTTAGAGAATTAACACAAAACCGACAAACGATTAAAACAAACCTAATAAGTGAATAAATCTAACCTATAGACTTTAGTCTAATGCCAAACTACTCATTTACAGTAATTGGTATTTATACAATCAACAACCAAACCCACACCTCATTTAGTACGTTCAAGCAATTTAACTACTT
>NZ_JACJEM010000127.1:0-1008 GCF_014164085.1 Pseudoalteromonas sp. SG45-5
CAGTTTACCGTGGGTGAATAATATCTATTAGATCACAGCGAACGGATGGGTTCAAGGTTAAAAAGCAATCAATTTAAAATAGTAGAATACGTTCCTAAAAAGAGTAATTCTACAGCCTCAACGCCACCTTAAGTGGCAAAAAATTGTTTGCTAAAATGTTGAACGGAGTGAAAATAGCAAACTGTTTTTTGTCCGTTTAAAGGCCTTGTTAAGTCACTGATGTGATGCTTAAGATTTCACTTACCATCTCTGCTTCTGGTTTGCCTTGAGGATGTTTAGCAATAATAATTGTTACGTCTTCGTCATTAACCTTTAAGACTCCATGAGCCTCAACCAAACTATGCTCTTTGTTGCTTGATAGTGATACAGCCTCGTTTAAGAAACCATTGAACCAGTTAAGACCTGTAAAGAAAACAATTACTCTTGGGCTATATTCTTCAATTTCGGCAAGTAGTAATTCATTACAGTCGGTAAACTGTTTATCACACAGACTGTCACTAGGGTTTCCAGTATCGCTTGGAGCTATTTTGTAAAGGTTTGACCATACAATTTTACTTGCCCAACCTGAACTTGAAGGGGATGCATTAAAATGTTGAGATATTTGTTTGGTAACACGCCAAAACGCAGATGAATTTGTATTGTACCCCTCCTCACTTCCCCACGAATCCTCAACCCATTTCAACGGACAATCAGAAGTAGTCGAATGTTTAAATATTTCATTAACCATCGGCTCTACATTTAGATTATTCAGGTTAAACTCATGGTGCCAACCATTAACAGCTCGCCCTACGATCATAAGATTGTTGTTATATTCACTTCCTTTTTGAGCATTAAAACAACACAAACTCTGTGAGCTATTTTTATATTCAGATTTTTTTAGCTGACTAGGGGCTGTTGATCTTTCACATTGGTAGCCAAATCATTGCACATGCCAGCGCTAACATACTCTCAAACTGTAATTTCAATTTATCGTACCTTGTCGCTATAGCACGGAAGTGCTTTAGCCTT
>NZ_JACJEM010000128.1:0-946 GCF_014164085.1 Pseudoalteromonas sp. SG45-5
GTTGTTCCATAATAATTCTAAAACGCCTAAAGTCTGGCGTTTATAGCTCCTTTATATTTCAATAAAATCTGTCGTGTTAATATCAAACTATCTATTTAACTAAAATCACATTCTATTGTTCTGAATCGATAGATATTCCCGCTTCTTGTATTTGTTTTTTTAATATAGCTTCTTTACTTTCAATATAATTGCTTCCATCTAAAAAGCGTTTCTGTTCAGCTGCCTTTTCAAAATCACCTAACTCCGTATATATCAAATAAAGAGCTTCATGAGTTCTGTTTACTCTCATTTTTTCCTCTTCAATCCCCTGGTTTTCATTTAAATATTGATTATATAAAGCAATCGATTTATGCAGATTCTGGGTAACAAAACGCCCCGACTCATACACAAAAGCTAATGCTAAAATCCCATCAGGATCGCCATTTTCAGCATGCCTTTGAGCTTCAGTGATATAACGGCTTCCATCATTTGTATGTAAACTTATGACTTCTAGCGCCTGCCAATAGCCCATTTCATATGCTTTTTCGCACCATTTTTCAAGCTGTCTAGGCGCATACATCAGGCTTTTTTGACATAGCTGCATTACTGTATTTTTAGATAACTTAGGATCATTAATGTCATGCTTTGGAAATAAAGTTCCAGCAAATGAATAGGAGCATAGTATAAGTGCAATAAAAGTAGAAATGAACTTTTTCATCAATATAAACCTTTTACTATCGAGGTATTTTCAGGCAGATGTACTTGGTAAGTTTTTACTGCAGTTTGAGATGGGAAACCTTCTCGAGAAAAATATTGTTTTTTAAGGTTATCCTTTTCATCAGAATGAATCGCCCCGAGTTCATCGGAGACCAGTTTGTTTAAGTCAGGCCACTTTACCTGACTCGTTTAAATTATCATAGTAGTCTGTTTCATATTGAGCTGGTGAAATATACCCAATTGAAGATAA
>NZ_JACJEM010000129.1:0-925 GCF_014164085.1 Pseudoalteromonas sp. SG45-5
CAAACTCCCACTTTATATTCTGCATAAAATACAGTAATCGATTGAACCAAAATAGGAACTCAGCTATGGTTAGTTTATCAATAAAAATAAATAAAAAAACGAGTTAATCTACAGGCTCGTTAGGCTATATATTTCGACCATCGCACTCCGAGGATAAACATGACTGAAAATCAGTTAAAAAAATTGAAATACTACGTGATTGCAATTACCGTATTATTCGTAGCTGGACACCTGTGGTGGGAGCATTTAAATGGTGGAATATTGAGCCATCACTTAATGCACCATTCTGATTATCCTGCAATATCAAACTGGTGGGGGCTATTAATTCTCCCACTCTTAGCGTGGCTTTCTATAGCGCGCATAGAAAAACGTACAATTTTTCAATCTGGTGACTCACCAGTAAAAGAAAAAATTTCAAGAGGAATACTTATTGGTTTTTTCGGCATGCTGATTTTAAGTTTTGTGCAGTCATTCAGCTTTAGTGTCGGCTACGAAAACGTTGCAATATACTTGTCTTTAGGCTTGCTAGTAGTCGGGTTGTTCCTCCCCATATACAGATCGGAATGTATTTTTGGTTATGTATTTGGTTCAATAATTTTTACTGGAGCAATAATTCCGCTTATAGGTATATTAATAGTAGGAGCAATTTCGTTGTTTTCTCACGCATGTATAAAACCATTAGCTTTGCGATTTATTAAAGTTATTAGGGCTCAACCGCAGTAGTTTAGCCTAACAAGGGTTTTCAAGTCGGACAAATTACAGTTGGCTTTTTGTTCGTGCCTCACTTATTTTAGCCAACAGCAATTTGCCGCTTAAAACGGCGTTGAGGCTGTAGAATTACTCTTTTTAGGAACGTATTCTACTATTTTAAATTGATTGCTTTTTAACCTTGAACCCATCCGTTCGCTGTGATCTAATAGATATT